>JAGQQQ010000195.1 GCA_020426125.1 Planctomycetaceae bacterium | reverse complement strand
AGACCGGACAGGCCGATCATGTCGGCTTGGTGTTCACGGGCGGCATCAAGAATCTTCTCGCAGCTGACCATCACTCCCAGATCGATGACCTCGAAGTTGTTGCACCGGAGTACCACCCCGACGATATTCTTGCCGATGTCGTGCACGTCCCCTTTGACCGTCGCGAGGATGATGGTTCCACGTGTGGACTTTGCCGCCGGCGCATCGGCACCCAGGGCCTGCCGTTCGGCTTCCATATAGGGTTCAAGATAGGCCACCGCCTTTTTCATGACTCGGGCGGACTTGACCACTTGGGGAAGGAACATCTTCCCGGCCCCGAACAGATCGCCGACGACGCTCATGCCGGCCATCAGCGGACCCTGAATCACATTCAGCGGCCGTCCGTATTTCTGGCGGGCTTCTTCCGTGTCTTCATCAATGAACTCGGTAATCCCCTTGAGCAGCGCGTGTTTGAGGCGTTCTTCGACGGTGCCGCTGCGCCACTCGGCGACGGCCTTCTCCGCTTCGCCGGAATCCCCCGAGGAACGGGCCTTCACTTCCTCGGCGTAGTCGATCAGCCGCTCTGTGGCATCCTCCCGGCGGTTGAGCAGCACATCTTCGATGTACTCGCGGAGTTGCGGTTCGATCTCCTCGTACACCTCCAACTGCCCAGCGTTCACGATCCCCATGTCGAGTCCGGCATTGATCGCGTGATACAGGAACGCGGCGTTCATGGCTTCACGAACGACATTGTTTCCCCGGAAAGAGAAGGAGACGTTACTCACTCCCCCGGAGGTCTTCGCTCCCGGGCACTCCTGTTTGATCCGGCGGATCGCATCGAAGAACTCGACGGCATAGTTGTTGTGCTCCTCCATTCCGGTGGCGACGGTGAGGATATTCGGATCGAAGATGATGTCATCGGGATGGAAGCCGACTTCCTGGGTCAGAAGTTTGTAGGCCCGTTTGCAGATGCTGACTTTGTGGTCTGCTTCGACGGCCTGCCCTTCTTCGTCGAAGGCCATCACAACGACGGCGGCTCCAAAGCGACGGATCGTCCGGGCCTGTTCGAGAAACTTCTCTTCCCCTTCTTTCAGACTGATTGAGTTGACGACCCCTTTCCCAGGGAGACACTTCAATCCTGACTCCAGCACCGTGAAGTTGGAACTGTCGACCATCACAGGGACATCGTTGACGCCCGGTTCGTCGGAAAGCATGTTCAGGAAGTGGACCATTTCCTCCTGGCTGTCGAGGAGGCCCTCGTCCATGTTCACGTCAATAATGTTCGCCCCGCTTTCGACCTGGTCGACGGCGACCTGCAGCGCTTCCTCGTACTTCTTCTCCTTGATCAGGCGCGCGAACTTCCGCGATCCGGTCACGTTGGTTCGTTCACCGACCATCAGGAAGGTGGAATCCTCGCGGAGTTCGAGGAGTTTTGCTCCGCTGTATGTCGAGTTGCGATGGCGGTCGATGACCTTTTTGCGAGGGGGCAAGTCGGCCACGGCCTCCGCGACTTTGCGAATGTATTCGGGATTGGTGCCGCAGCAGCCGCCGACAATGTTGATCCAGCCGTTCTCGGCGAACTCGCGGACCAGTTTGGTGAACTCTTCGGGATTCGAGTCAAATCCGCCCATGCCGTCTGGCTTGCCGGCGTTGGGGTAGCAACTGACATAGTTGGGAGCCCGTTCGCTGACGACTTCGATGTACTTCCGCATGTCGCGAGGGCCGAGCGCGCAATTGAGTCCGATCGCGAAGAGCGGAAAGTGCTCGACGGAGACCATGAACGCTTCGAGTTCCTGTCCGGTCAGTGTGCGTCCGCCTTCAAAGATGGTGCCCGAACAAATCACCGGGATAGAAGTTTGCCGTTCATTGAACACCTGATCAATGGCGTACAGGCACGCCTTCATATTGAGGGTGTCGAAGGATGTCTCGGGCAACAGGAGATCGACTCCACCGTCGAGCAGTCCGCGGACTTGCTCCGCGTAGGACTCAGCCATCTGATCAAACGAGACCGGCCGGTATCCTGGTTTTTCGGCGTTGAAAGAAAGTTGAAACTTCGTCGGCCCGATGCTCCCGGCGACGAATCGTGGTTTGTCGGGTGTCTTCTTCGTTATCTCTTCCGCGACCGATTTCGCGATCTCGGCGGCGGTCTGATTCATTTCCCGCGTCAATTCCCCCAGATCAAAGTCATCCAGCATCAGGGAACTGGCCCCGAATGTATTTGTCTCCACGATGTCCGATCCGGCCTCGTAGTAGGCGCGGTGGACCGAGGCGACCATGTCCGGTTGCGTCAGGCAGAGAATGTCGCTGGCGTTGCGGAGGTCAATGTGATGGTCTTTGAAGCGAGTCCCGCGGTAGTCTTCCTCGGTGGGGTTGAACTGCTGGAGCATGGTTCCCATGGCTCCGTCGAGAAGCAGGATCCGGTTTTCGAGCAGTTCGTGAAGCGTCTCCGAAGTGTTATCCATATGTCTTCGTGGGGGATTTGAGGTAGGTCATCGACAGAGATAGCGGATCAGCCTCCCTGGTTCACCCTCTGGCGATGTCGAATTTCAGACATTCTATCATTGCCCCGAGTCGGAACATTCATGACTGCCTACTGTCGGAACATTCATGATTGCCTACTGTCGGGGGTCGATCACGACTTCAACCAACTTGATGATCAAGTTCATGTCAACAAGGCCTCCGGCTGCCCAGTTGAGCCGGATGTCCCTTTAGGTTAGTCGCTTCCGTCGAGTGAAGAAACAGCGAAGCCGGACGGAATCGCGAAGAAATGCCGGACAGGCGACCTCGGTCTGTTCTCAGAGGCGAAGCGGGCGCGAACACATTGGGGAACGCCAGTGGCTTGAATCACGTCTGGGGCGGCGTCAGAATAGCCCGACGACATTTCCCGATCCGTTTCGTCGAACGATCGTGCGGGGAGAATTCCTCGATGGAGACCCGATTCCAGGGGTCCAGCAGATTGCCACGAATTCCCATTTGAAAACTCTGATCCACTGAATCCAAAGCAGAAAGCAGCATAATGAAGATTGTTGAAGGCCAGACCGTGGGCGTTGATTTGGGAACGACGTATTCGGCGATTGCCCAGTTGGACAAAGAGGGAAATCCCATCTCGCTCCCAAACGCGGAAGGGAGCGTCATCACTCCTTCGGTGGTGATCATGGGGGAAGGAAACAAAGTCATCGTCGGTCCGTCTCCCGAACGGATGGCAATCGAAGACCCACAGAACGTGATTGAAGCGATCAAGCGGCAGATGGGGAATAAAGACTTCTACGTCGTCTGTCAGGGGAAAAAGCTGACGCCGGAATTCATCTCGGCGTTGATCCTCAAAAAGCTGAAGAAGGATGCCGAGGGGACCGTCGGCCCGATTGGGAACGCCGTGATTACGGTTCCTTACTACTTCAATGACGTTCGCCGGAAAGCGACGCAAGACGCCGGTCAGATTGCCGGTCTGAATGTCATCGACATTATCAATGAGCCGACCGCCGCCACGCTGGCTTATGCTTGGCAAAAAGGGCAATTGGGGCGCCCGGATCAGTTCGAGGGGGAAAAGACCATCATGGTCTACGACCTCGGGGGTGGGACGTTCGACGTGACGGTGGTCCGTTATACCGCGACCAACTTCAAGGTGCTGGCGACCGATGGGGACGTGATGCTCGGGGGGCTCGACTGGAGCCGGCGAATGGTCGACGACATCGCCGAGCAATTTCACAAGAAGCATGGCGAGGATCCCCGGGAAGATCCAGTCACCATGATGCAGCTCACGCAGGATTGCGAAGCGGCCAAACGAGAGTTGAGCGACCGAGCCCAGGTGTCGATCAACGCCTATTACAAAGGCAAGAATCTCACAGTCGCGATGACTCGCGGCGACTTCGAACGGCTCACCGCCGACTTGATGCAGCGGACGCGAGATACCACTGAACTCGTGATGCAGCAGGCTGGGGTGGGCAAAGGGGAGTTGGACGAAGTCGTGCTCGTCGGGGGATCGACACACATGCCGGTGGTCGAAACGATGCTCCGAGAAATTACTGGCAAGGCGCCATCTCGCGATGTGAAGCCGGAAGAGGCAGTGGCCCAAGGAGCGGCGATTCACGCGGCCATTTTGGAAGCTCGTGCCACGGGTGGTTCTGGACGGATGGGCCAAGCCGTGGTCAACCGGTTGCGGTCCGTCACCGCGACGGACGTCAACTCCCATTCGCTGGGGATCAAAATCACTGATCCGAACAACCGGACTCGGAAGATCAATCACATCATGATCCCGAAGAACACGCCGATTCCGTTCGAGGTGTCCCAGCGATTCGTGACCAACGCCCCGAATCAGCAGCGGGTCCACATTTGCGTCTTGGAAGGGGACGCGAGCGATCCTGATGCCTGCACCATCATTGGGGATTTCCGCATCGTGAACCTACCGCCGAACCTGCCGGCGGGGTCGCCTGTGGAAGTGACCTACATCTACGACAAAAACGGCCGCATTGACGCCCGTGCGAAAGAGTTGACGTCCAACGCGGAAGCCAAGACGGAAATTGTCCGGGATTCTGGCTTGACGAACGAAAATGTCGACTCCCTGGAAGTTTTGGCCCAGGATTATAGTGTCGAATAGATTCAGCGCATGGCGTTGACGACTCCGTTCCCAGTGGGCTCCGAGAATTGGGGTGATACCGATTCTCGAGAGATCCGAGTGTTCTTTTTCTGCTGACTGGACTCACCGGAACAATGGACTTCTACAAAGAGTGGTTGGGAATCCCCGAGGGGGAGCGTCCACCGAACCATTATGAATTGCTGCGGTGCGTTCGGTTTGAAGATGATCCCGATAAGATTCGCGCGCACTACAAAAAGTTGAACGGGCACGTACGAAAGTACGCGACCGGTCAGTATTCCGTGCAGTCGCAGGAACTGCTGAATGAACTTGCAAAGGCGATGCTTTGTCTGACCGATCCGAATCGGAAACGGGACTACGATGAAAGCCTCGGACGGGAGTTCCCTCCGGAAACGGACGAATTCGGTCGCCAGCCGATGCTCGACATCCTCGTCCGACAAGGAGACCTGAGCCGCGACCAGCGAGGGGAAGCCGAACAATTCGCGGAACGCCGCGGGTTGTCGCATCGGGATGCCGTCGTCCAGATGAAACTGATCCCGCCACGAAAGGCCGCTCAGGCCCTGTCGCAGGAGTTGGGATACTCCTACGTTGACCTGGAGGACATGATCCCGGAAGACGACGTCCTTGATATGGTCCCCCGCTCCCTGGTGAAGGAGCATTCGTTCGTGCCGTTGTTCATCGACGATGGCAATCTTTTGATCGCTTGTGTGGATCAACCGGAACCGGAACTTGAAGAGGAACTGCGATTGCGGTACGAGGTTCCCGTGCGTCCCGTGATCGCGACGCCACGAGCGGTCAATCAGGCAATTGCCCAGTACTACGCTCCGGGGATGCGGGATGAGGCGACCACCGCGACTCCCACGACGAGCAAAGGGGGCAAATCGAGTGGCAAATCGGGAAAGGACAAGAAGGAGAAGGATACCCGGACCTTTGCCCAACTGACTCCCGAGGAGCAAAAGGAGAGGAAGAATCTCGGCATTCTCATGATGTGCTGGAGTATCATTCTGCCGATGTTCCCAGCCCTGTTGTGGAACATTGCCCCGCAGTTGTACGTTCGACTTCCCTCGGTGATTGGATACTTGCCATACACCGTCGTGATTGTCGCCCCCGCGACGATCTGGTACGTATTGAAGAGATATTGGAAGTGATGGCCTTTCCCCGTCTTCGTCGGGATTCGGTCAAGAGACATCGTGATATGATTCTGACGATGCCATTGGCAGAATGCCGGCATTGTTCCAAACGAAGGGGGAGTTGTGGCGGACGCGACGCTACTGGTCATTCAGGGACCAGATCAGGGCCGCCGATTTGAGTTGACGGCTGATGAGAATTCCATCGGCCGAGGGGCGCAGAACGAGGTCCGGATTCTGGACACGGAAGTCTCGCGACGTCACGCTGTGATTCGCCGCACCCAACAGGGCTGGAAACTCCAGGATCTGAACAGTTCAAACGGAACCTGGGTTGATGGCAAGACCGTTCAAGAAGCGTTTCTCCAACCGGGCCAACAGATTCAACTGGGGCGGACGATGCTCCTGTTCGGGCTGCTGACGGACGGTGACGACGCCTCGGCCGTGAATCAGATTGATTTGATCGCGCAAAGTTCTTACGACGACCAGTCCAGAATTGTCGGCCAGACAGCCTCCGCCCCAGCATTGGCGCCGGAGGGGTGGATGCAGGCCGGGGCCAATCTGCAGATCCTGTATCGGATTTCTGAAGAAGCGGTCCGCCCGACGTCATCCGTTGACGAACTGCTCAAGCGAATTCTTGATTTGACATTGGAGTCTTTAGGAGCGGACCGGGGGTGCATGCTCGTGGCGGATTCCAAGACCGACCAGATCACTCCGCGAGTCGTGAGCCATCGGCCGCAGGTGGACGTCAACCAACGGATGCCCATCTCGACAAGTATCGTGGAGTATGTGATTTCGCATGGACACGGCGTGCGCACGTCCGATGCCCAACACGACAGCCGGTTCGACGGCGGAGCCAGCATCGCCAAGTCGGGAATTCGGGAGGCGATGTGCGTCCCGATGCACGGCCGCTACGAGTTGATGGGCGTTATCTACGTCGACACCACGGTTTCGGCTCCCCATCTCCAGTCTCCCAATACCAGCCGCTTTAACGACCAGCAACTGCGATTGCTGTTAGCAATTGGCAGGCAGTCCGCGCTGGCCATTGAGAATTTTCGATACCAGGATGCGTTGGTCACCGCGGAACGGCTCGGAGCGGTCGGGCAAACGGTGACCATCATGAGCCACCATATCAAGAACATCCTGCAAGGAGTCCGTGGCGGCAGTTATCTGATCGATCAGGGGTTGAAACAGGACAACCGAGATATGATCCGCCAGGGCTGGTCCATCCTCGAAAAGAATCACGAACGAATTTACAACCTCGTGATGGACATGCTGACCTTTAGCAAAGAGCGTCGGCCGCAACTGGAAGACGGAGATATCGAGCAGGTCATTGGCGACATCCTGGAACTGATGCAGCCGAGGATGGAACAGGCAGGCATCGAACTTCGGCGGACGGTGAACACGCCGCCCCCCCATTCTTGGTTCGATCCCGAGGGGATGCACCGGGCGCTCCTCAATATTGTGACAAATGCTGTGGATGTTTTGGAGGGGACCGAGTCGCCATTCATTGATGTTCGGAGCGGACTCTCGGAAGATGGGCAATCGGTCTGGATTGAAGTCGAGGACAACGGCGCCGGCATCCCTCCGGAAGTGATCCCCCATTTATTCCATCTGTTCGAATCCACGAAAGGGAATAAGGGGACCGGCCTGGGATTGGCCGTGAGCCGTAAGATTCTTGAAGAACATGGGGGATCGGTTAGCGTTCGAAGCGAAGTGGGGCGAGGCACTTGCTTTCGTCTCGAATGGCCTGCTCATCTGGACGACCGCGAAAGCGCGGAATTCCGCGTTGACCCGAATTTGTAACGAGCCGCTCACCACCTGTGGCTTGAAAGACTTCCCACTGTGGGGGTACGGGAACTAACAAAACAAAAACGCCGGACTCCGAAGAGTCCGGCGTCGATTCGATTTGGAGAACGATTCGGGATCAGGTTGGGGAAACTCTAAACCGCACCGTTTCACCAAGTCTTTTCAATTAGTGGCAAGCGCCGCAGGGAGCAGCACAAGCTGGGGCACAGCAGCTAGGAGCACAGCAGCTGGGAGCACAGCAGCTAGGAGCACAGCCATGGTCGCAGCAGGTGTCGACGCAGGTGTCACAGCAGGTGTCGCAGCAAACGGGCTTCCGGCAGCGATTGCGGAGCTTCTTGAACCAGCCCATCAGACGGCCGCTCTTCTTGGGAGCACAGCAGACGGGAGCACAGCAGGTTTCAGGAGCACAGCAAGTCGGAGCACAGTGCGGAGCACAGCACTCGGGAGCACAGGGAGCTGCACAGCAAGGATCGCAAGGAGCACAGCAGGTCGGCGCACAAGCCGGAGCACAGCACTCAGGAGCACAGGCCGGAGCACAGCACTCAGGAGCACAGGGAGCCGCACAGCAAGGATCGCAAGGAGCACAGCAGGTCGGATCACAAGGAGCCGCACAGCAAGGATCACACGGAGCACAACAGCTCGGAGCTGGTGCACAACAGGTTGGGGCACAACCGCCGCCGAACAGACCAGCGTTAGCCGCATTGGAGCTAACGACGATCATGAGAGCGGCACAAATCGAAGTCCACTTCATCTTGAAATCTCCTCAACTTTTCCCGGGTTAGTGGTGATAGGCATGAGAGCCACCGTCGGAAATCGGTCTTGGTGGGTCAGAGTTTGCTTCTCACCGAAAGTTTGTTTGGGTCCACCTGCCGGAAGATTTCGGCGTTCCGAGTTTCACGGATGCAGTCCGCTTTTCCGAAATCGCCGGCAAAGCGAGGAGACGGTCCGGCCGTTCCGTTTGTGTCGGGCTTGACGAGGCACATGCCTCCAATTTCCTGAAAAAATCCAATACGCTTCAACTTTCGTTGAACGACGGACCTCGGCAAAGGCGGTTTTCCTTGGAATTCGTGTTTAGCATTCTGGCGATTGCACATCTCGCGGGATTGATCGCGACGTGGACGAACAGAATGTCTCTTTCGCACACATCCCTTGGGGCCGCGTTGGGATGGCTGCTGGCCGCAGAATTCCTTTGGTCGTTCAGCTCCGCCTGTTCTGCCCTATTTGACACGTCATCCGGATTGATGATGCAGTTGTGGTACTGGACGGCAATTGTCTCTTTGTGCCCGATGATCTCCGTTTTGGGATCCCGACGGCCAACATCGCGGGTCTGGAGTTGGTTCGTCGTAGTGCCACTTCTGGCCGTTCTGGGGTGGCCAGCGATTACGGTCTGGTTCAGTCGATTGGATCGACTTCCTCCCCTGGAGATCCAGGCCCCAGCATTGGGAGGCCTCCTTTTGGCACTGACAATGGGGGCGGGGAATTATGCGGGAACCCGTTTAGGAGGAACAGCGCTTGGTGCCAGTCTCGCCATTCTGCTCGCCGTCGTTCCCAATTCTTCCACTTTGGGAAGGCTGGTGTCGCCCGACTTGTTCTGGGGGGCCGCTTCGGGACTGATGGCGGCTTCGATCGGAGCTGGCCTTCATATCTGTCGACGGTCCCCAAAGATTGGCGATCCCTACGATCTGATCTGGCACGATTTTCGTGACACATTTGGGCTGGTTTGGTCGATCCGAATTCAGGAGAGTCTGAATGCGGGGGCCGAACAACGGCAGTGTCACTGGCGAATTGGCCCGTTGGGAGTGGATTGGCGTGTCTCAGATCCGAGTCGTCCGGAGCCCGACGTGGTCAAAAGTTTCGAAAATTCCCTTCGGTGGCATCTCAGGCGGTTCGTGGATCCGGACTGGATTGACCAGAGACTGGGGCCACCGACAGATTCCGACGGACGTTCATGAGGTGGAGGATCCCATCAGGGGTCCCATAGGAATGAGTCAATGGAAAAAACTCTCGATTGTAAACTCCGGAACATTCACGCCGATCCCCTGCAAAGCCGAGAATTTCTCATCGCTGACGCGAAGGATGCCGACATGGGATTTGGCGTCGCGGCCCCCGGTCACGTGCTCGAGGGGGATGGTCGGCTGGGCCGGTTCAAAACGCTTGAAGAGTATCGCGAACAGATTCGCCAGGTGATCCGTCAGGGAATCGTTGATATTGTTCTGATGTCGGCCAGCACCGCCGAAATCCTCTGCCTCCAAGAGGGGCTCTTTGAGAACTCTCAAGTCACACCGGCGATGCGGGCAAATGACGCCACGGACATTTTCGTCTTTCGCGGCAGCAACATCCCCAGGGAGGCAGCGCGGCCGTTTCGCTCGGCGACAATTGACCACACGCAATGTGGGAGGTGGGAATGCCCTCAGGAGCAACGGAAGGACGGGGTCAATCTCGGGTTGTACTCTGTCACGTTCAACAACGATGTCGAACTCGATCTGAAGACGTTGGAAGCCTACAAAGAGTTTCGCCTGGAAGCAGAAGCGAAGGGGTTCCGTCACTTCCTTGAAGTTTTTCATCCGAATTTGCAGGGGGTTGTCGAACCGCGGATCATTCCCAACTTCATCAATGATGTCATCGCT
This sequence comes from Planctomycetaceae bacterium, assembly GCA_020426125.1. GTDB lineage: Bacteria > Planctomycetota > Planctomycetia > Planctomycetales > Planctomycetaceae > HKST-UBA70. The sequence goes on along the minus strand of JAGQQQ010000195.1, from coordinate 9,238 downwards.
CGGACGCTTGCCGGGGTGACATCGTCAGCCCGCCCCCTATTCCTGAAGATCCCGTATCCGGGCCCTGCGGCACTTGAGGAACTTGTCTCATACGATCCCCATTTGGTGGTGGGAATTCTCGGAGGCTCCGCCGGAACAACGAGAGACGCATTTCAAATGATCCATGACGCGCAGAAATATGGAGCCCGCGTCGCTCTTTATGGCCGCAAGATCAACAATGCCGAAAACCAACTTGCGTTTATTGAGTTCCTCCGACTCATCGTCGACGGTGTCGTGACTCCCGAGGAAGCGGTTCGCGCTTACCACGCCGTTTTGGTCAAGCTGGGACTTCCGGCGCGGCGTCCACTTGAGGAAGACCAAAAGTTGACGGAACAAACGATGAGCTATTCCTCAACGACCGGCAAAACGCTCTCGATCCCATCGCCGATCGGAGAGCCGAAGATCGTTTCGGACGTCCCAGACCAGTCCGGGGCCACTCAATCGGTCTCCTCGATGAACTCCGAGGAACGGCTTGCTTATTTTCGCGAGAGGTTGCGGAAATTGAATTGACCGACTTCGGAGCAAATCTTTCGACCATCACAAGGTTGGCATTTCAAGCCAGTCGAGAACTCACCGGAACCTTGTCCTGGGACAACTGGGGATCAGAGATCGTCCTCGTCGTTCTCGTCTCCAGGACGGGATGTTCCATATTTTTTCAGTCGTCGATCAAGAGTCGTCCGTTCGATCTGAAGAATTCGGGCGGCAGCGGATTTGTTCCAGTCCGTGGACTGGAGTACGGCCTCGATGTAAAGCCGATCGATATCGTCGAGGCTCATATTTTGTTGAATGAAGCTCCCCCAAAGATCCAGTTCCGGATCCACAGCGGTGTCGACGGGAATTTCCGGTTCCGTCCCTTTCATGGAGTCTGGCCGGGGATCGTCGGTCTCTTCGAGAGCGAGATTTGTTAGGACCACATCAGCCGGCTCCAAGACTTCGCTATTCGCAAGGATGACGGCCCGCTCGACGACGTTGCGAAGCTCCCGGACATTCCCCGGCCAGGAATGGCTGGTCAGCTTCTTGATTGCGGCTGAGGTAAAGCCTCGACAGCGGCGATGAGACTGGGTCGCGAAACGCTGAACGAAATGCTGAGCGATCGCGGCGATGTCCTCGGGGTGCTCGCGAAGCGGGGGGACGCTGATTTCAATCACCTGAAGTCGGAAGAAGAGATCGCGTCGGAACTGCTTTTCTCGAACAGCCTCCTCGAGATTTCGGTTCGTCGCCGTCACAACCCGGACATCGACAGTAATCGGTTCGCCTCCGCCGACTCGTTCAAACGGCTGCCCTTCAAGCACGCGAAGAAATTTTGCCTGAATCTCTGGACTCATCTCTCCGATTTCATCGAGGAAGAGAGTCCCTCCGTGAGCCTGCTCAAACTTTCCCGCCCGTTTTCCGGCGGCCCCGGTGAACGCTCCTTTCTCATGGCCGAACAACTCGCTCTCAAGAAGGCTTTCTGTAAGCGCGGCGCAGTTGACGCAAACGAACGGGCCGTCCTTCCTTAAACTGTTAAAATGGAGCGCCCGAGCGACGAGTTCCTTCCCCACGCCGCTTTCGCCCCGAATAAGGACCAAGGCATCCGTGGGAGACACACGCGCAATGGATCGCCGAACATCCTCCAGGGATTTGCTGTGACCGACCAATTCCGTTTCGGCTTGCAACTGATCCTGGAGATCCGAGACATGCCTGCGGACTCGATCGAGTCCCTCAGCCAGTTCCATTTTTTCTCGCAGGGCGTGGAGTTGGTCTCCCATCTGATCGGCGACGGCCAATACGAATTCCAGATGAGGTTGCGACAGCGGCGAATCCGAATCAACGCTATACAGGTGGATGACTCCCAGGATCTCTTCGCCATGCCGAACCGGTGCGCAGATCGCACTTTCCGCTTCGAGCTCGTTCAAGCTTTCCTGTTTTGACAGGGAAGAGTGTTTGGAGATGTCATGGGCAAGAATGGCATCACGGTCCCGGAGGGCGATATTCGTGAGATAGGTCGAAAAATCGCTCGCCTTACGCGATCCGTAAACCGCCCCCGGCTGAAGGGAGTCAATTCGGACTTCATCATCCCCAGGAGGGGAGATGAGCACCCCCCCCATGGAGGCTTGAGTAAAACCAATCAAACCATCCATGACGATTGCCGCCAATCGACTTTCATCGGTGGTTGCGGCCATCGCGCGAGCCAGCCGGAACAACTCTGTCGCACCCTCATTGCCACCATGAATTCGGTGCATCCCCGATGGATCGTCGTAAAGGGTCCCCGACTTCCGCTCAATGATTTCGAAGGAACTGGACGTGGCCCCAAATACTGTCTTTGTGAGCTGGCCATCGTCGCGATCATCGGGGTGGGAATCGGTAAAGAGCAGCGAGTAGGCTCCGATCTTCATGGTCTGGCCGTAGTCGAGCGGCTGCTCCCCGACCACACGTTCTCCGTCGAGAGCAATCCCATTGCGACTTTCCAGATCCCGGACATGCCACTGGCCAGCCCGATAAAACAATTCGCAGTGATGCCGACTACACTTGGGATCGGCAACGACAATGTGATTTCCCGGAGCGCGGCCAATCGTCACCATGCCCGTTGCCGGAAGTTCCACCACCTCCATCCGAGCATCCCCGCGCTGAACGACAACGAATGCTCTTCGTTGCGTCGGGTTTTGAAGTTTGGTGGCGTCTGGTTCGTTCATCGAAATGTCTCCAATGGACCGGCGTAGTGGGATGATGCCGATCCTTCAAGGCACAGGGGGGAATCAAAGAGGCGGGGAAAACGGATGTTGCTGATTAAGGAGAAGTTCCGACCATCACGACCAAGAAGCTCCCAACGGCGTTCCTCAGATGGGAAACTTTATTCGCTTCCGACACTCTCGACGCCATTTCCATGCCTTCCCTGACAGGATAATTTGGCGTCACAACAACATCTACGCAGATTCAATGCCGAGAGTGATCATCAACCACTTTTCCAGGAAAACGTTCCCGATTTCGTCAATTTCCCCTCGGATTTTGGAGTCCGGGCTTCGACTTCAATCAGCGGTTGATCAAAAATGAACCGTGTCATTTTACAGCAGGTTTTCCCCTCGGCATTGGGGGATGTTCAAGAAGTTGAGAAATAGTTGAGATTCTCATTGAACAAGAAAATTCAATTCACCTTTTCGATTCGTGGCGAACAGTTTGGCCCGAAATTTGCTTTTTAGTGATTTGTTCTTTTTCTCCGTGTCCATTCAAATTGGGGTTTGGATAACTCTGCTAGCTGGATTTCATAACTTCCCCTGCGACACGGTGGGTCCGTCGACACGTTCGGTGGACCTTTTTTATGCGCATCGAGCAACTAAACCGAAAGCAAACGAGGAACATAACCCGTTTCAAATCATAAACATAGGGGTAATGTCTCCACTCTGGATGGAGTCGGAGTGGCGTCGACTCCGACCCGAATTGAATCCCCGATTTGCGAAAATCTCTTTTGTTCAGCTCGACGGAAGCGGGTTCGCTGGCGATCCTCGTGGTTATCGTCGGCCGCAAAACGTAAAGAGTTGCATTTTTACGAGGCAGGCGAGTTGCGATTCATTTCGAATCACATGCGGCATTTTCAGACAGGTTCTGGCGAAGCAATGAAGGGGTGTACCCGCGTTAGCGGTCGAAATCTCCCAGTCACTACCAGCGCGACTCCAACCAGTAGGATTCCCAGGCTGTAGAGTTGTGAGATGGTGAGACCTGTTCCGAGTTGTCCCATCTCATCCGCGCGGAGGAATTCCAGTTGGATTCGCGCCAATGGATAGAGGATGCAGCCCATTCCAAACACCACGCCTCGGTGTTTGCGGTACCAGTAGAACGTCCCTGTGACGACGGCCAGCAGGAAGCCGTTGAGGGAACTGTAGATCTGTGTCGGATGAAGCGGGATGGTTCGCGGGGCCTCTCGATCAACGAATCCCCGTTCGGCCAGGACTTCGTAGGTCAGGCTCCCTTCTGGGAAAGTGATCGCCCAAGGCAATTCGCAGCGATCTCCAAAGCAGCAGCCGTTCAGCAGGCACCCAATCCGCCCAAAACCAATTCCGATGAACACCGCCGGAATGATCAGATCGGCGAAATCCAACGCGTCAATTTTCCGTTTGATGCAGAACGCCAGAAACCCCAGAAACCCCCCCACGAGAGCCCCAATCAGCACGAGTCCTCCTTCGGCCAAGTTGATGAAGGCGAATAGCACCTCACCAGGATGATTCGCTTTGCGAAAAACGAGGTCCGCGTATTGAATCAGGTACGCCATTCGTCCTCCCAGGATCCCGGCAATCAACAGCCAGAAGGAGGCATCTAGGATCAGATCGGGATCGTAGCCAACGGCTTTTGCCCGTGACCAACTGAAACCGATCGCGGCGGCAAAGCCGATCAGGACCATCGCTCCATATCCGAAGATGGGAAAGGACGCGGGCACAATTCCCAGCAGGCCGAGGGCTGTCAACGCCATCAGGAAGCCCGCCCAACCGATCCAGGTTCCTTTTTCTTTCAGGACATGGCCTTGCCCGGAGAGCAGGTAGAAGAGTCCATACCCAGCGATGACAACGAGTGCGACCCACCCTGCCCCCAGATGGGCAACATCCCCGGGGACTTCGGTCCATCCCGCCCACGGTCTTTCCAGCCAGACTCGAAATAAGGTTTGACGCATCAGGGAATCCGTTCTTGAGCTGAGTCTCTGTTGACTGCCGTCGGGGAGCAGAAGCGCTCCGCGTAGCGGAAGCCGGTGATCGCGCAAAGGGGACGTCCGGGGGCTTCCTTCGGAGCGCCCCCGCGACCCTTACCATCTTACGCGACGGGAATCCGCATGTTGTCGATCAATCGTGTCTTTCCCACGTAGCCCGCAATCAGGGCGACGACGTGAGAGGGACTTTCGTCGACGGACTGTAGCGTTTCTGGATGTCGAATCACGGCATACTGCAGATCCACACCTGCGGATGACAATTGCGTTGCCATCTCCGTTTCGAGTTGCGACCAGTCCCGTTGACCGGAGGCCACGGCACTCTGCACATGGTTCAACGCCCGCGACAGGGATAAGGCGATTTCCCGTTCCTCAAGAGAAAGATAGACGTTACGACTACTTAGGGCGAGACCGTCTGGCTCACGGATCGTCGGGCACGTGAGGATCTCCGTCGGGATGTCGAGGTCCAGGACCATTCTTCGAATGACCGCTTGTTGTTGGTAGTCCTTCGCCCCGAAACAGGCGACGTCCGGCTGCACAATGTTTAGCAACTTGCAGACAATGGTTGTCACTCCGCGAAAGTGCCCGGGACGGTGCTCTCCTTCGAGCATCGACGTCAGTTGATCCACTTCCACCCAGGTATCGAAACCGGCCGGGTAGAGGGAATCTTTTCCCGGAGCAAAGACATAGGCGACGCCATTTTCGCGGCACAGAGCGAGGTCTTTCTCCAGCGGTCGGGGGTACTTCTGAAAGTCCTCGTTCGGACCAAACTGTGTCGGATTGACGAAAATCGTCACGACCACTTCATCCACATGTTTTCGACATTCCTCGACCAGGCTGAGATGCCCCGGGTGGAGCGCCCCCATCGTCGGGACGCAGCCAATTCGGCAACCCCGTTGCCGCGCAACTCGGATGTACTGGCGAACGGTCGCAACTTCGTGGATGACTTCCATGGAGAGATCCTTGACAACCTGGTCTGACTGGCGTGGAGTGTGCAAAAATCATAGGCGCACGGAAAGCCCCATTTGGTCGAACGCCCATTCGCAAAGGAGGGTCCGCATGGGAAACTGGGAAATCTGTTCCCGTTTCAACGGGACTTCGGGGTTGCCCCTCCACAAATCTCTCATCCTGTTCGGTTTCTCCCTCGACGAAGTCGGGGCGAACAGGTGAAATGGAGACCGAGAAAACTGGACATTTGGACAGAGCAGACAACCCATCGTCTTTCGCATTGACGGAACCAGAGAAGACATGACGACTGAAACCATTACCGAAGAAGACCTGATCACACGTGCCCAGCAGGCTCTCAGCAGTTGCAACTGGGTTATCGGAGAATGTGCTGCGGAGTGGACCCAAAAATACGCCAAGGGTCGGACTGACGCCGATTTTGGAGTGCTGATCGGTCTGAGCGGAGATCAGGTCTACCAGCGACGGCGAGTCTGGCAGACGTTCGCCGACGTCTACGACAACTACACCGGCTTGAAGTGGTCGCACTTCTATGTGGCTCTGAACTGGGACGACGCGGCCGAATGCCTGCAATGGGCTCAGGATATGGAAGCGACGGTCGCGGAAATGAAGGCCTGGCGGCGTGCTCAGCATGGCGAAGACCTCTCCGAACCTGCGACGGAAGAATCTCCATTTGACGTCGTCCCCGAGTATCTCACTGCGGAGACCGGGATCGTGCGGATGCCCGGGGACTACACGGGTGTCGGCGGCGGCAGCGGAGATGGGGAAACTGGCGGAGGAGGAAGCCGTGAACCACAGATGACCGCCGCCTCCGCGAACCGCGAATCGGACTACGCTCCTTTTGGGAAGGAAGCCCGCGGCCCGGCTCCCGGCGAAGGGGCTTCTACTCGTGATGAACCATCGGCGGAGCAAGTCTTTCGCAAAGGGGCCGCCGCGCTGGAGCGAGTCGTCGCTTCGCTGACTCCGGCGATGATTGAAGACTTCCATGATCTCCCGGCCGAACTTCAGCAACGGTTTCTGGATGCCGTGGAAAACCTCCAGGCCCGCGCCGCTGGGTTGTCATAGTGAGACCGCGTGCGGTAGTGTGGCTGCGGTCTGAAACACGGAGTCACGCAGGGAACGGAGTCACACCTTGGCCACTACCGCACGCATTTTTCTTTGTTGGATGCTGACGACCGCGCTGGGAATGTCCAGTTGGAATTCCGCGACGGACGCGGCCGACCGTCTCGTGATGCCGCCGGTCGATGGTCGTCGAGCGTTCCAATACCTCGAATCGATCTGTGCCATCGGACCCCGAATCTCCGGCACTCAGGGGATGCAGTCCCAGCAGGAGCTGATTGAGAAGCACTTCACCGCACTCGGAGCAAAGGTTCAATATCAGGAGTTTGACGCGGCGCATCCGAAATCGGGCGAACCGGTGCGGATGAAAAATATGATCATCTCCTGGCACCCCGAGTCCCAGGAACGGGTGCTGCTCGCCTGCCATTACGATACGCGTCCATTTCCTGACCGGGAATTGCTGCCGATCAATCGGACGAAGCCATTTCTGGGAGCGAACGACGGCGGCAGCGGCGTCGCCCTGATGATGGAACTTGGCCATCACATTCCTTCTATCCGTCCGAAATTCGGCATCGATTTCGTCATCTTCGACGGAGAGGAACTGGTTTTTGACCGGGACGATCCCTACTTTCTGGGATCGGAGCATTTTGCCCGCACCTATCGCGACAATCCCCCCACCCATCGGTATGTCGGGGGAGTGCTCGTCGACATGATCGCCGACCGCGATCTCAACATATTCTATGAGCGAAACAGCCTGAAGTTTGCCCCCGAAATCACACGCGAAGTCTGGGACATTGCCAAGCAATTGGGGATCCGGGAGTTCGTACCACGGCGCAAGCATGAAGTCCGCGACGATCACTTGCCACTCAACGAGATCGCGGGGATCCCGACCTGCGACATTATCGATTTTGATTATCCCTATTGGCACAAACGGAACGATTTGCCCGCCGCCTGCTCCGCGGATTCTCTCCGAAAAACGGGCGCCGTTGTTCTCGTTTGGCTCGCGACACACGGCCAACCGTCATAACGCCAGGAACAAACGAGGGCGAGCGGGGGGCGTCAGCCCCCTGGAAACGTTCGCCTGAATCGGTTCGCTATGGCGATCTGCCTTGGAAGACTGACCATAGTTAGTCTCCCACCCTCCATCGGTCGCCTAGTATACGGGCAACGGATCCACAGTTGCCGTCTGATAACCATAGGGGACATAGGCCGTTGTCGCACCGCCGGTGTAGGCGCCCGAGGGATAGTATCCGCCAGACGGATAAACCGAACCGGGGTAAGTGGTGCCGCAGTTGCCGGTCGGGCAGCCGCCACCACCGTATGAAGGCGTGTAGGTTGGGGCGTAGTTGGCTCCGTAACCACAGCCGGTATTGCATCCGCCGCCGCCGTAGCCGCATCCATAGGGCTGATGCCAACAGCAACCAACGCTGGACAACATCGCAGCGCATACCATCAAAAGTGCGAACCGCTTCATGAGAGAGTCCTTAGAGTGGGAGATTGAGATGAGTGAGGAGGAGAGAGAACAACACCAAGTCCGCAGGACACGGAATGTTGTTCTGTGAACGGTGATTCGAAGGGATTTGAGGGGCACGGGACGGACGGTTGCCGTCGCCGTGGGCCGGGACAATACGCCGGGTTCCGAAAAACGGTCAATACGAATTTGACAAATTTCCGGCTCTCTCCTGATTTCGACTCAAGTTTTCCGGATCGGCGGCGTGGCGCTTCGCGAGTCTTGCATCAATGGATTACAATAAGAGTCCTGCCAGACTTTCCTTCCCGGGAACCCCGCCTATGCGTCCCCAGCGAAATCTCTTCACGCAGATTCTCCTTCTGTTGCTATTCGTGTCTCCCAGCTTGGGCGACGATCGTCCGTTGGCCTTTGAGCGGGATATCCGCCCCATCTTCCGTGCCCACTGTTTTGATTGCCACGGAGCCACGGAAGAAATGAAGGGGGGACTCGACCTCCGTCTCGTGCGGTTGATGGAACGGGGCGGCGACAGCGGCCCCGCGATCACGCCCGGAGATCCAAATGCCAGTTATCTCCTCGACCGCGTTCGCAACGGAGAAATGCCACCCGGCGATCATCACGTCCCCGCCGATCAAGTGGAAACGTTAACACGGTGGCTGGCCGCCGGAGCCCCGACCGCGCGACCGGAGCCGGAGTCGATTGGTCCCGGTTTGGGGATCACTCCCGAGGAACGGAGTTTCTGGGCCTTCCAACCGATCACACGGCCCGAAACACCGGATCCTGAATCGTTCGCGGCGGAGACTCATGTCCGAACACCGTTGGACGCGGTTCTGGTGGGGAACGCGAAGGACGGCAAGCTCGCCCCTCAGGCCGATCGTGACACCTTGATTGTCCGTGCCTACTTCGATCTGGTGGGACTGCCCCCCTCTCCCGAAGAAGTTCAACGGTGGTCACAGGATCCGGGTACCGACTGGTTCGACCGCCTGCTCACGGAACTTCTCGACTCCCCGCACTACGGCGAACGCTGGGGCCGACACTGG
>JAGQQQ010000194.1 GCA_020426125.1 Planctomycetaceae bacterium | reverse complement strand
ATCTCCTGTTTGATCTTCACCAGCAATCGTTCGAACGGTTGATAATCGCTCAGGCTCTCTTTGACTTCGAGGTCGCGAAGAGCCTCGTCGGCGCGCAGATGTGCCAGTAAAGCTTCAATGGCCTCTCGGTTTCCAGCGAGAAATAGGTTGATTCCTTCTGGCGTTAGCAGAATGGTCCCCCTCAAACCAAGATTTCGGCAAACGATCCGGAGATCGGCGCGACGTTCGGAAAGATTCTCGAGCGTGACGAAGTGATAGGCCGCGATATTGACTATCTCACCTGAAGAGCGGCCTCGCACGGTCAGGGGGGGAGGAGGGGATCCGGTCGTCATGGTCGTGGGAAATCTCTTCTCTGGAAAACTCGGGAAATCCTCGCGTCGTCGTGGGACTCGCCTATAGTAACCGGTTGAGTCGCTCAATCGAAATCCTCTTCCCTGATCCTCTCGTGGAATTTCCACGTCATCGAAAACCCGGAGTGAAACCATGGCGACGTTGCCCGACCCTCTATCCATTCGCCAACCTGATCATCCGATTGAACCCATCTTTCTCAAGCGGTGGTCACCCCGAGCCATGTCTGGAGAACCGATTTCCCAGGACATTCTGAATTCGCTGTTCGAAGCCGCTCGATGGGCACCATCGACCTACAACGAACAGGAATGGCGATTTCTCTACGCGCGTCGAGACTCGGACCATTGGGACACCTTTTTCAACATTCTGGTGGAAGCCAATCAAACTTGGTGCCGAAACGCGGGAGTCTTGATACTCGTCTGTTCCGCTAAGACGTTTTCCCGGAATGGAAAGCCCAACCCCGTTCATAGCCTCGACACGGGAATGGCCGTCCAGAATTTGATGTTACAGGCGACGACCTTTCCCCAAGTCGTGACTCATGCGATGGGCGGTTTTGACCGGGGCCGAGCGCGAACGGCCCTACGCCTCCCCGAAAACTATGAGCCCGAGTGCATGATCGCGGTGGGAATCGCGGGGGATCCCGATCAGTTGCCCGAGGAACTGCGAGCCCGTGAGGAAGTGACCAGCCGAAAGGGGATTGGGGAAATCGCCGCGGAAGGACCGTTCTCGTTCTAAAACGGAGATTGGGGCATTTCCGTACGCGATCTGAGGACGGAAATGTAGCGATCGTTCCGGTTGAGCCGCTCCTGTCCATCGTGTTCGCCATGATCGCTTTAGGGGGAGCGAGTCGGCTCCCTTTTCTGTTTTGCCCAGATTCCCCAGATGCTGTCCGCGAGGGATGTCGATACTGTCACCACAGGCAAGAATTGCCGGTTTGTAAAGCGATGATTTCCCGTTCGCATCGACTCAAAGTGTGACGTGAAAGCCGCACAACCGGAACGACGTATGTCAGGTGGAGGGATTCACGCCTCATCGACCTGCGGCCGTGGCCGCGATACCTCTTGCTCGCTTGGAGAATTCTCCGTGAGGATCTTTTCCCCCGCCGATTCGCTCTCGTCCCCCGCTTCTGAAAACCCCACCAATGATCGAGTTTCGTCCGTTCGTGCTGTTCCTTATCTGCGTCCCACACTTTTTCGCCTGCTCGGTGTGCTGATCAGTGTCTTGTCGATGAACCTTCTGGTCGTTCAGCCATTGCTCGATCGACAGTCTTTCGTCGAACAGGAACTGTTGCAAATGCGACGGGGACTGGAACCGGTATTGGCTGTTCCGGAAAACGCGAAACGGACAAACGAGTTCTTTCAATCCCTGGGCCAGCAACACCGTACCGCCGTCTCTGCACGGTCAACGCTCAATCAACTGGAACAATTGCAGCGGGAACTCAAAGGGGCCGTGGAAGGTGTTCCGGAACTTCGCGACACCGTTGCAAGAGTCCGGGCTCTTGCGAAGCAACTTCGCATCAGCGACGAGGAAATTGAAGTCTTGTGTCAGGAGGCCATTCGCCAGCATCACACGTCGTTGGAAACGGCCGTTCGCCGGACGAGCAGCCGACGCCAAGATCATTGGACGATTCAAATTCAGCCGCGGCAGTTGATCACGGCCCATCCCTCGCCCGTTGACTCTTCCTACCAGTCTTCTATGACTCCGATCGGACATACGAGCTTACGGAAATTCCCCGGAGAGGTCGGAACCCCGTAAGACTCCCGAAAAGCGGTTGGTGGTTAGAAGTTTTCCGGAATGGGTTCCCGATCATTCCGGGTCGCCAATGCCTGATGGATCGATCGGTCCATGGTGGTGTAACTCAACATCCGCGCCGATGCATCCGAGAGGGAAATGTGCCAGCCATCAGCATTGGCGCTGCCGAACGGATTCCTTCGGAAACTCCCCGGCACGTTGCATGCCCCACGCACTTTCCAGATCGACGGGCAAACGGCCATCTGTCAGGCGATCAATTCCGAGATGGCTTCGCCACCAAACTGACTGAGTTGTTTGAACCGTCCGGCGTGGTAATAGGTCAGCTTGTTGTCATCGAGTCCTAACAACCGCAGTAACGTGATATGGAAGTCACGCACATGGCGAACGTTCTCAACCGCTGCTGCCCCAATTTCATCCGTCGCCCCAATCGTGTGGCCGGCACGGCACCCGCCGCCAGCAAGCCAGATGGACATCGCATCGGGATTATGATCTCGACCATAGGCGAGGCCTCCGCCACGGATGCCATTGTCCGGCGTACGCCCGAATTCGCCCATCCAGACGATCAACGTCTCCTCCAGCAACCCGCGCTGTCGGAGATCGGCAATGAGCGCGGCGATGGGTTTGTCGACCACATCGATCAAGTTGCCGTGTGCCTTGGCAATGTAGTCGTGAGAATCCCAGGTGCTCGCGTAGACCTGGACAAAACGAACTCCCTTCTCCACGAGTTTGCGCGCCAGCAGGCAGCGGCGGGCGAAATTGTCCGTTGGTTGCTGATCAATGCCATAGGCATCAAGAGTTCCCTTTGTTTCATCCGCAATGCTGAGGGTCTCTGGAACCTGCACTTGCATTCGAAAGGCCAATTCGTAGTTGTTCATTCGGGCCAGCAAATCTTCGTGCTCGGAATGCCGATCCGCGTGTTTGCGGTTGAGTTCCTGGAGGAAGTCCAGATTCTCCCTTTGATGTTCTCGTGTCACTCCCTGAGGCGGGGCGATATCAAGAATGGGAGACCCCTTCGGCCGAAGCGGAGTTCCCTGCAAGGCCGTTGGGAGAAAGCCATTTGACCAATTGGCGGCGCCTCCCTGGGGATACGCGAGTTCGGGAAGAACAATGAACCCAGGGAGATCCTTGTTCTCGGAACCGAGCCCGTATGTCACCCAGGAGCCAATGGCCGGATCGCCGCCGAATCGGTTGCCGGTATTGACGTGGTAGTTTGCCGTCGGATGATTGACGGACTCCACTTGACAACCACGATAGAAACAGAGTTCGTCAGCAACGCCTTCCAGGTGCTGCCAGGGTTCGGATAGGTCGGCCCCGCTCTCCCCGACTTTCCGGAACTTAAATGGGCTTTCGACATAGTACCTCTTCCCACTGCTCATCGCCGACTGTTTCTCTCCGCTCCGCTGAAACTCCTTGAGGTGAAGTTCGTTGAGCTTGGGTTTCGGGTCGAAGGTGTCGATATGAGATGGGCCTCCTTCCATGTATAAAAAGATACAATGCTTCGCTTTCGCCTCGGGGAAATGGGGGCCACGAGCGGACCTCGGTGCCGCCGGTTCGCCGCTCTCTTCAGCGGACATCGCCGTGAAGGCCACGGTTCCCAATGTCGCTCCGAGACCGTAGAGAAAATCACGACGAGGAAGGAATAAGGCCATAGCAATCGTCTCTTCGTGTTCACGTCCACCCCGTCAGCGGGCGAATCGGGTCCGTTCGTGAAATGCCGTTCAATGGCCGATTCTAATTCCTGGACCGTCCACTGGGTAGAAATCCCAAGAACCAAGTAAATCCAAAATCACAAACTCAAAAGAAGGAAGCATCTCGCTACGTTTTCCTGGAGATTTTTCTGCCTGAGTTCGCCCGAATTTCTCGTTTCGAAATCCGGAATTTCGGATCTGTTCGAGATTTCGAACTTGGGACTTGGAATTTCATCGGACATGATCGCCCAACAATCGCACTCCGTGATTTCAGACGGACCGGCATTTTCAAGTGCCGAGCATTTCTAAGACGGCAATCCTCGCGAAGCGAGAGCAATGGCTCCCATCACTCCGGCACGGCTCCCCAGTTGGGAAGCTTCAATTCGAATGTCGTCGGTCGGAAAGAGCCGCCCCACGCGGGCTCGCACGTCCTCGCGAATCCGCCCCAGCAGCAGTTCCCCCAGTTTCGCGACACCCCCTCCAATCACAACCAGCTCAGGGTGAATCGCCGTAATCACGTTGGAGATTCCGATCGCAACGTCACTCGCGGCTTTGAGAATCGCGTCACGGACTGGCTCATCCCGGTCGGCGACGGAACCCATCATTTCGGCTGTGACAAGAGCGGGATCCCCGTCGACAGCATCGTGTAGGTTCGGGGCGAGTCCCATCAGCATCAGGCGGATTCCTTCAGCGGCCAATGCGGTTCCGCTAGCGAGGGTCTCCAGGCACCCGTGGTTGCCACACCCGCACATCGGTCCGGTCGGATCAATCGTCTGGTGCCCGAGTTCCCCAGCGGCACCCAACGGCCCCAAACGCAGTTTGCCATCGATGACGATTCCCCCGCCGATTCCCGTCCCGATGGCGAGGAAGACCATTGTGGCGGAAGAACGACCATGTCCGTAGACAAGCTCCCCGTATGTGGCCATCCGGACGTCATTGAGGAGGCGTACCGGACAGCCGACTCGGGGAGACAGCTTTTCGGCAACAGGAACATCCTTCCAGTGGGTCGTCATATTGGGAAGGTACCGAGAGACACCTTGGTAGACATCCACCAACCCGGGTAGTCCCATCCCCACGGCGGACGCGTTTCCGCCCGCGTCCGAAACAATTTTGGAAACATGGTTTCCGATGCGGTTGATCACGTCGTCCGGACCTTCGTGGGAATCCGTTTCAATAACCGACTCGTGAAAGATCCGCCCATCGTCTTGAGCGAGCGCGAACTTCACAGTTGTCCCACCCACGTCAACACCGACGAAAAACTCAGCCAAAACTGTCTCCTTCAGGGAGGCGAAAACCTGAAACTTGGGATCCGATAGGCGGAAAACGGCGTCCGACATTCGGAATTCATTCTTGTTTCGGAATTGGCAACCGCCCGGTTGACCAACTCGTTACGCGAGTTCATCCCGAACACGTTCCAATAACGCTTTTGTCTTGCGGATTCCCTCGTACTCTCCCAGTTCGTGGCCCTCATACTCGATCCCAACGTAGCCGATGTAGCCGGCTTCCACGACAATCCGCATGATGCGAAGGAAGTCGGTTCGCGTATCGTTCCCCTGCTCATCAAAATTGTAGGACTTGGCACTGACGGCTTTCGCGAAGGGCATCAA
>JAGQQQ010000193.1 GCA_020426125.1 Planctomycetaceae bacterium | reverse complement strand
GGCGGGGCTGGCATTGTCTTCCCAGGTGTCGAACAGGGTCGACGGCTCGGGAATCTCGACGTCGTCGTAAAGGTTGAGATGCCGGATCGCCGGCATCCAAGTTCGGTGGGGCGCTTTGTGCTGGCACATCAGCATGAACGGCTTTTCGCCAGTGGCATTTTCCTTGAGCCAGTTGATCGCTTTGTCCGTGACGATGTCGGTGCAGTAGCCGTCTTCGCGAATGCGGCCGTTGGGAGTGAGAAAGTCGGGGTTGTAGTAATCTCCTTGACCTGGCAGCACCTGCCAAAAGTCAAACCCTTGTGGGTCAGTCCCGAGGTGCCACTTGCCGACGATAGCGGTCTGATAGCCGGCCTTTTGCAGGAGTTTCGGGAACGTTTGCTGATCGCCGTTGAAGCGGTTGCCATTGCTCATGAAGCCATTGACATGGCTGTGCTTCCCCGTCTGGATCACCGCTCGGCTGGGGCCACAGATCGAATTCGTGCAGAAGCTGTTGACGAACACCATTCCTTCGGACGCCAGCTTGTCGAGGTTGGGTGTCGGATTGATGCTCTTGAAAAAGTCGCTGTACGCTCCGATCGCATGCGGAGCGTGATCATCCGTGAACAGGAACACAATATTGGGACGCTCATCGGCGGCGATCCCGATGCGAGCAAGGCAAAACAAAGCGGCGGCGACAAACAGGTGCCGCCGGGAACAGGCAGAAGTACCCCAAAAACTCACGGAACAACCTCGCTGAAGGACAGGGTGACGACGAATTGGAAAGTGTAGTCGACGGTTGGAACGATGAGAAATGAGTGTATGGCGGGGATCGATAAGCACCGTCTGAGGCGGAGCCGCCTTCCCCCTCTCAACACTCAACTCTTCCCCCTCAGCGATTCTCCCAGATTGGAAAGTCGGGGCGATGGTCACTACGCTGCCGGGATTGATTCGCCGTGATTTGTCCCATTGTCTTGGAGTTTGCCATGGATCGCCGATCTTTCTTGACCACTGCCGCCGTCGCGGCTGCCGCTTCCACATCTGCTCAGATGGGCCAGGCCCAAGACAATTCCGGGGAGAAGAAAGGGTTCCAACTCAAGTACGCGCCCCACTTCGGGATGTTCAAGAACTCCGCTGGGGACGGGCTCGCCGACCAGTTGAAGTTTGCTCACGACCAAGGCTTCACCGCCTGGGAAGACAACGGCATGCCCAAGCGATCGGTGGAAGACCAGAACATCGTGGCCAAGACAATGGACAAGTTGGGGATGACCATGGGCGTCCTCGTCGCCCATGGATCGATCGGGAAGTTGACCTTTGTCCGGAAAGATCAAGCGGTCTGGGATGCCGTGCTGGCGGATATCAAACACGGCATTGAAGTCGCGAAACGTGTCAACGCGAAGTGGATGACCGTGGTCCCCGGAAACGTCGACGAAGGAGGACGGGACCGGATCGCGATGGGCTACCAGACCGCAAACGTGATTGAATTGCTTCGACGTTGCGTCGACCTTGTCGAACCGGAAGGACTGGTGATGGTGCTCGAACCGCTCAACTGGTACGCAAACCATGGTGGAGTTTTTCTACAACGCTCGGATCAGGCGTACGCAATCTGCAAAGCCGTCAATAGTCCAGCATGCAAGATTCTGTTTGACATCTACCATCAACAGATCACCGAAGGGAACCTAATCCCGAACATCGATGCGTGTTGGGACGAGATTGGCTATTTTCAGTCTGGAGACAATCCAGGCCGGAAAGAACCCGGAACCGGCGAAATCAACTATCGAAATGTGTTCAAGCACATTCACGAGAAAGGCTTCGACGGCGTCATCGGGATGGAACACGGCAACTCAATGAAGGGAGTCGAAGGAGAACAAGCCGTCATCGCCGCCTACCGGGATGCGGACAACTTTTAGCACAGCAACATCTGTTGTGTTGTGACGCTATCTCGCAATTTGCATTTCGCCGCCCGAGACTCACCGGGGGCTCGTATTTTTCGGAACTCTTTTTAACGAAGAATTGAATCATGAAGCTCTTAGAGACGCTGACTCAAGTCCCGTCGGTCCCCGGTCGGGAAGACCGGATTCGCGAAGTGATTCGCCAGCATATTGAAGACGGAAAGTTGTTCGACGAGATCCGGGTCGATGCGATGGGATCGCTAATCGGGGTCCGCCATCCTCGCCCCGCCAATGGGGGAACGGTCGAGAATCCCGTCCGAGTGATGCTTGCGGCGCATATGGACCAGATCGGATTTCTTGTCAACTTCATCAGCGATGATGGTTTTGTCCGGGTCAACCCGGTGGGTGGGTTCGATACGCGCAACCTATTCGCCCGTCGCGTCAAAGTTTGTACGAAGTCGGGAGACTTGCCCGGCGTGATGAACCCGGGAGGGCGGCCCATTCACATCGCGACAGACGAGGAGAAGAAGAAGGTTCCCGATATCACCGACTTCTTCATTGACCTGGGAATGAGTGGCGAAGAGGTGAAGCAGAAGGTCAAGCTTGGGGACATGGTGGTCCTCGAAGGCCCCTTTTCAGAAGTGGGCGACTATGTGGTCTCGCAGTGTCTCGACAACCGTGTCGGCTGCTGGGCACAGATCCGCGCGATGGAAATGTTGACTCACCATGACTGTGAGATTCATGCCGTCTGGACGGTCCAGGAAGAAGTTGGCTTACGAGGGGCGTTTCCGGCGTCGTATTCCGTCGAGCCGGAGATTGGGCTGGCGTGTGATACGACCCTTTGTTGCAAGACGCCGGGGGTTCCAGAAGAGCAACGAGTTACCGTTCCCGGGCAGGGGGTTTGCCTGAAGGTGATGGACTCATCGGCCATCGCGGACATCCATCTCCTGGAAGAGTTGGAAGGGATCGCCCAGTCGAAAGGGATTCCCTGCCAGCGGGGAATCCTGCCGCGCGGCGGACAAGACGGAGCAGCGATTCAACGGTCCCGAGGCGGTGTGCGGATTGCCGTCTTCGCATGTCCGGTGAAGTACATCCACACAATTACCGAAATGTCCCACAAGACCGATCTGGAGTCTTACCCGGCTCTCCTCGCAGCGTATCTGGAGCAGTTGAAACGGGAATAGAGCAGTCTGCTCAACCGTGTGTCCGCGTTGAGTGCCTTTCACATCAACGCCAGCCCTAATCCACGAGACAGGACGCAAACATTGTTCTGAGATTTGTCCTAATCCAAGTTTTTTGATCCAGAGTCGGAGTCATTTCGTTAAGGTGAAGGTATCAACCGTTTGTCCCAGAACTGGAGAAAGAGATGGGTTTGTTTAGTGGCATCCTCGGAAACGCCAGCGAAGTTTCCAGCGAGAAGATGGATCAGCTGTTCGAGGAGATCCTGGTTCCGGGGGAGATCATCGAGAAAGGCTATCAACTCGTCCGCGATATGATGGTGTTCACAAACAAACGGCTGATCCTCGTCGACAAACAGGGGGTGACTGGTCGGAAGGTGGAGCTACTGACGGTTCCGTACTCCAAGATCACCAAGTTCAGCAAAGAGAGCGCGGGGCACTTTGATCTGGATGCGGAACTGAAAATCTGGATCGGGAGTTCCCACGAACCGCTTGTCCAAAAGTTCAGCCGGTCCGTGAACATCCACGAGGTCTATCAAGTGTTGTCGAATCACGTCCTTTCGTGACTCGAAGGACGTTTCTCACCAGACCTGGATTTCCAATTCGAGTTCGATGCCGTGTTTGTCGTGAACTTGGGACTTGATCAGGTCGATGAGGTTGCGAACGTCGGCTGAGGTGGCCCCCTCGTTGGTCACGATGAAATTGGCGTGGCGATCACTGACTTCCGCTCCGCCGACGCGGGTCCCTTTGAGCCCCGACTTTTCGATGAGGACTCCGGCGCTCAGTCCGCGGGGGTTTTTGAAGATGCAGCCAGCGGACTGAAAGGAATACGGCTGCGTCGCCTTTTTGGTTATCCAGATCTGCCGCATTCGGCGGGCCAGTTCCTCGGCGTCTCCCGGCTTCAGTGACAACTCCGCTCCCAGGACAAGCAATTCATTCACGCTGCTGAAACGGTATCCGAAGGTCAACTCGTCTCCACTTCGCGTGAACCGTTCACCGCGGAGGGTCATCACGTCGACGGAGCTGACGAACTCGCCAATTTCTCCGTGTCGACTGCCCGCGTTGCCTTTAATCGCCCCGCCAATGGTTCCGGGGATCCCGACCAGCGTTTCCAGTCCTGCGAGTCCGGCTTTCACCCCTTCCGAGACCACGCTGGAGAGCAATGCCGCCCCACCGGCGTGAATGGTCGTCCCTTCCACTGTGATCTCGCCGAAGTGATCGGCATTGAGGTGAATGACGAGACCGCTGACACCTTCTTCGCGAACGAGGAGGTTGGATCCGCCGCCTAAAACGCGAACCGGCATCCCTTCCGACTCGGCGGTCATCACCAGACCTTGCAGTTCGTCGATGGAACGGGGCTCCGCATACATCTGTGCCGGCCCCCCCACCTTCAACCAGGTTCGCCCGGCGAGGGGATAATCGAATTGCAGAATCTCGGAATACTCGTCAAAGGCGCTCATGCATGTATGCGGGTGAGTGTCCCCGCTCCCAAGGTCAGGATCACGTCAGCAGAATCGGCGTCAGTCTGTAATGTTGGCCAGACACGGTCAAGCTCAGAGATCAACTCGGCGGGCGTTCCCGCCTGCCTCACGAGTTTCGCCAACTCTTGCGAAAGATCAACGCACTCGGTTCCGGCATGTTCCCGGGCCGCGTAGACGGGCAGCAGCCAAACTCGATCCGCTTGAGACAAGGAGTTGGCGAACTCCGCCATCAGTCGACGGGTCCGCAGCATTTGATGCGGTTGGAACACGCAAACAATCCGGGAGTCCGGGCGGCCAGCCTTAACCGCTTGCAGAGCCGCTCGAACCTCGGTGGGATGGTGGGCATAGTCGTCGTAAGCGGGAACGTCGAGCGGGCAGGATCGCCGTTGCAACCGACGCCGGAGTCCAGGAAAGGACTCCAGTCCCACGCGGACTTCCTCAAACGAGAGACCACAGTAGAAGAGCGTCGCCATCGCCGCGAGCGCATTGGAGACATTGTGGTCTCCCCACATCGGCAGCCGGACTGCCCCTTTGAAGTCGCCGTCTCCGTAGACGTGGATGCGGGTGTGGTCGCCATCAACTTCGATGGACTCCGCAAAAAAATCCGCCGAGGAGTTCCTCAGTGAGAACGTCGCAACGGAACGGCCCCGCCATTGACCAATTTCGAGCGTCGACCGACAGTCCGCGTTGACGATGAGAACACCGTCGGTCGGCGTCTGCGCCGCGAAGCTGGCATACGCCGCGACCGCATCCTCTCGGGTGGGATAGCAGTCGAAATGGTCCTCGTCGATTCCCAGGAGGCAGCGGACGCCAGCACTCAGTTCCAGGAAGTGCCGGCGAAATTCACAGGCTTCGACCACAGTGTAAGGACCGGTCCCGAACCAACCGTTGCGTTGGTATTCCTTGATTTCGGCTCCGCAGATCAAGGAGGGGTCACATCCGCCGTGCGTCTTACCCGTGAATCTCAGGACATGCCCAATCAACGCCGTGGTTGTGCTTTTCCCGTGGGTTCCCGCGACAGCCACGGTGGTGCGTGTTGCCGTAAAATCTCGCAGAAAATCGACATACGAGAATTGCGGTAGTCCGAAGTCAGAGGCGAAAGCTCGTTCCCGATGACTTCCGGGAATGGCCGGGCTGTAGATCAGAACATCCGGCTTCGGGATGAGGTGGCTGATATGGTGGCCGCACGTGACGGTGATTCCCTGGTTCGTCAGCGAATTCATGGCCTCGGGATCGGGATCCGCATCGCATCCGGTGACCGTCCACCCCATGTCATCCAAGATCTCCGCGACCGCTTTCATGCCCGACCCCGTGATGCCGATTAGGTGGGCGGTCCCTTTGGCATTGAAGGGGAACCGATCCAAAGGTGACGGGGGAACATCCATGGGACGGCTTTTGCGGACAATCTGGACTCGCGGCGGGAAGGCTCCGTTCCTTCACAAGGAATGCCGCAGCGTCCAGAGAAACAGTTGAAGAACTGTTAGAAAAGTCGCGAGGAAGAGTCCAGCCCAGAACAGCACCGCCGTCAGCCAGAAATGGCGGATTCCCGCGTTCGCCGCCGCTCGCTCGATTAGCGGACAGGCGAAAAACAGGAGGTTGGCAATCAAGATCCATTGAACAAATGACCAGAAGATGCCGCCGTCTCCCCAGGAAAGGGGCGTCAATTGAGAAAACGACAAGCAGACCGCGATCAGAATCCCGTTGAAGGGAACTCTCAAGAGTTCCCATTTGAGAAAAACCCCTGATTTTGAGGACGGATTGGAGGTTTCCATCAATCAATGCCTTGGCGAACGCTCAGAATTTGTCCCTCAAGTTAAACAACGACTGGACCAGATGCAGGAACCAGATTCCCCGTGATTGGAAAACCGCTGATCCTCGTGACGGTGGCAACGATTCTCGGAGCCGCTCTTTGCCGAGAAATTGAGAGTGTCGTATACTGACGCGGTTGGGTTACTGTCGGCGTGGCCACGGCTCAAAATGGCCGTCGGATGAACTGGAATATGAAGTTCCTGAGTCGACACCCCCATGATTTCCACCGAAAAGTCAGTTGGAAGGCCCTTTTCCCACGAATTCGTGGCGCGTATTTGTGGTGTCGAAGGAAACCGCTCCTTTTATCCTCCGAAGTGAAGAGTCCGTGACCATGGCCCTGTTCAGTCAAAACTCGCATCCCGTCTTGGCGATACTGACGATCCTTGTCCTCGGGGGAATCTGCTCAACGGCCCAGGCCCAGATCACGCCGGCCCAGCGGCGGGAACTGACCACCTTGTCACGTGACGTCAGCCGGGCGTCTAGCCATCTGCGGAAAAAGGAATTCGACGAAGCCAAGCAGATCCTCGACGACGCCGAGGAGAAACTCGAAGAGATCAAAGAAGCGGCGATGGTCGACGACAGCGACCGAGCCATCATGGGAGCGATGACCGCGATCGCCCGCCAACGTGCCGCCCTCGACAAAGCCCAGGGGGCCGGCATGCCCGGCGGCGATGACAAAGTCAGTTTCGTCGAGGACATCGCCCCGCTTGTTCAGGAACGCTGCCTGCGGTGCCACGGAGCCACGAATCCTCGCGCGGGGTTGAGCCTGGAGACCTTCGCGGGCTGGAAACAAGGGGGACGGACGGGGCCATTGCTTGTTCCCGGAGCAGCGCAGCGAAGCCTGATCATGGCCCGCCTCGCGACCACGGACGCCAACCAGCGGATGCCGGCAAATGGCAATCCCTTAAGCCAGGACGAGTTGCAAACCTTCGCCAGCTGGATCAATCTGGGGGCCAAATTCGATGGCGAGAACGAGCAGGCCCGTTTGGCGGACGTGATCTTCGAACATGAAAAGAAGTCGATGGACGTCAAGCTCCCCATGGCCAAAGGGGATGAAAAGGTCAAATTCACCGAGGACATCGCTCCCTGGTTCGCGAACTTGTGTCTTGGCTGCCACAACGAACGCCGCAAGTCCGGGGGACTGTCCGTCGCGACATACTTCGACATCATGAAGGGGGGCGACAGCGGAGAGGTTGTAATCCCCGGGGACATGGAAAACAGCCGCCTGTTCCGACTGGTCGGCGGCCTCGAACTTCCGCGAATGCCGCAAGGCCAGGCCCGGATCACTCGTCAGAACTACGACGACTTGAAGCAATGGTTCCGCGAAGGGAACACCTACGATGGTTCCGACGTGCGGACACAGATCAGCACCTTTGTCCGATCCGAGCAAGAGATGGCGGCCGATCAGTTCAACTCGATGACCGTGGATGAGTTCGCGAAGTATCGGACTGACCGTTCACAGGAACAGTTAAGGCGGGCCGTTCCCAACGATCCGCATGCGTCCGTCGCCACTAACAACTTCCTGGTTCTCGGGAACGCTTCCGAAGCAAGGCTTCAAGAAGCGAGCGAATGGGCGGAATCACAGCTTGCTTCCCTGCATGAGACCTTTAGCGGCAAGGAACTCCCTTGGCGTGGGAAACTGGCGGTGTTCGTGATGAAAGACCGCTTCTCCTATGACGAGTTCAACGAAGTCATCGAGCGGAGACGCGCTGATGCCGAGATGCACGGCCATTCCAAAGTCACTGCCAACCATGAAGACGCCTACATCGTTCTCCAGGATATCGGCGACAACCAGGACGACGGCACCTCGCTGAAATCCTTGCTCGTCGAACATCTGACCGGGGCGTATTTGCAGCAATCGGGTAGTGCCCTACCCAACTGGGTGGTTCGAGGAACCGGTCTCGTCATGGCCACCTCGGCGATCGAAGGCCGCAAGTATTTCAATGACCTTGAGAAACAGGCGAAAGAGGTCGTGCCGACGGTTCTCCGTCCCGAGGATGTCTTCGAAGATGGCACCTTCTCCCCCAGTTCCATGGGACCGGTGGGATACACTCTCGTCAAATTCCTGATGGACTCTCAGGGGACCCCGAAATTCGTGCGACTGGTCGGAGCGCTCCAGCAGGGCCGGGATATCAACGCCGCGACGCAAGCCGCGTACGGCACGTCTTGTCGAGATGTCGCGGTCGCGTATATGAATAGCCTGAAGCGCTAAAGTCGGTGATTCGCTAAGGAATGAACGATCAATAACTGTCTCAATTTTGCAATAATTGGGGAGTTCCCGAGTGGTTCGTTTGTTCTGTATTGACGGGTTGAAGGAGAAGACGGGAGCGACAACGAGTGCGAATTTGCTCATGAGGCGCCCATCAACTCAGCTTCAATAGAAACACTAGTTTTTTTCGAGCAGATGTGTTTATAGGAACTTGGGGAGCAAATTGGGACCTTTGCCTTGCGGAAGGATAAAACCATGACGTCGATCAGGGACCTCCAACGCCTATACAGGGCTGGAAGCCCGGCAGAACGTCAGCCGGAGCCGACAGGCTCCGGACCGGCCACCGAGATTTCGCCAGAGGCCCGAAGGGTCGGCGGCACCTTGGTCACGAATGGGTTCTGCCGGCCCTCCCGGCCTGGGTGTTTCCGTGTCGCCTTGACCGTGGACTGCCGTCCACGGCTGGGGGTCTTTCGCCCCTCCGGGGCTGTCCTT
>JAGQQQ010000192.1 GCA_020426125.1 Planctomycetaceae bacterium | reverse complement strand
GTAAATTTCTCCACGCCCCGACCAGACCGAAATCACCGAATACACGAATGACGCGATGACGCCGCCGACCAACAACAGATCGGTCGAGAAAACCCGCTGACGAATCTGTTCCAGCGCATTTTCCAGTAAAGGCCGGCCCAATAGGAACAGGACGGGCAGTGACATTAATAGGCAGATATGGCGGAACAAGTCGGCCAGCGACTGAGCCATCTGCTGGTCGGGTGCGGCGTGGCTGCCGTTGTAAGCCCAGAGCGCGATAGTGAAGACCATCACGTTCATGGAAAAGAAAATCGCAAGCCCGAGTTGGGTCAGCGTCCACCGCGCTGCCCCTTCCTCACCCGACTCCTGCGTCACCGCGTGGGCGAAACGGCAGCCGTAACAGCAATACGCCGAGCCCTGTTGAGCGGGTGCAGATCGATCCCAGATCGGTTCCGGAACGGGCAGACCGCAGTAACGACACGCGGACACGGCCTGGCATCACCTGGCTGGGGGAAGCGACGGCTCAATCAAATCCTGCTGAATCGCCGGCAGGAAATACGTGATGCCGTAGTAAATGACAAAGATCCAAAACAGCAGCCAAATCAGCCGCACATACCAGGGAATCACATTCCCAATGTACGTGTGATGGATGTGCTCTTGCTCCGCGGTGGTCTGTTCGACAGCCATTATGCACCTGAACTCTGTTTTGGTTTCGGATGTCCGCCCGCCCAAACCGGAACGGTGTCAGGCTCGTCCGCGTCGAGTTCGTCTTCCCGCGAGAGCATCGTCCGTTTGGGCCCTTCAATGTCATAAAACATGCCATGCATCGTGGCCCACAACAACAGGCACAAAAAGCCAAGTGTCGCCAGGATATAATTGACAATCGGCGTCATGGCAAAGGCGCCGTCGGCATCCCCCTGGATCACATGGCTGAATTCCACCAGCTTATTGACGAAGCCGACCATGCTGGGGACGAGTATGATGACACCCATCACAGCCGTTGCGATCATCACATTCCGCTGGGACGGCATCTTGTCTTCAGGATGGGGCATGTCAAATTCCCTCGGTTCCCGGGAACGGTTGGCGTTCCCCATTTTTCATCACCACGAACAACACGAATTTACGGAATTCCACTGTCACAACTGTCCACCAGGAATCCGAGACTACTGCTCGCCCTCGCTGCCTTCGCTTTCCGTTTCCGGTTCTGATTGAGCCAGTTCCTTTTCCAACTCCGCGATGGGGGACTCGATGTAGTCTTCATAATATGGATAGCTGTCGAGCCAGGTCCCGAGCCATTGAACGTAGGTAATCAGCCCAAGTCCCCTTTCATTCGGTTTGTCGGCAGAGCCATCAAACAGCCAGGGATATCGCGGCATCGGAGACCCCTCCGACAAGTCTTGCGGTCGGAAGAAATGGACGGCGTGCCAGTCACTCGAACGGCGACCCGCTTCTCGACTCAAGTCCGGCCCCACGCGACGGGTCCCGAACAACACCGGCCGCTGGAGTTCGTTTTGGTACTCTTCGGAGGTCGACACCGGCCCCCAACGCTTGCTTTCATTGGAGACAGGACGCACGAACTGGCTATGGCAATGCCAGCAGCCTTCGCCAACATAGACTTTATGGCCGACACGCAGCGCTTCCGCACACTTCGCGTCGTACCAGTCGCTGGCTTCCTGCTCGCCTTCCGGAGGTTCTCCGTAGACCTTTTTGAATTGTTCTGGATATCGCTGAGCGAGATCCTCGAACTGATACCGCAGGTGCGGATTGATCAGTTCCTCGACCTTCTTTTCGGGGAGATCCTTGTACATCAGCACGGGGATCACCGCGTTTGACAAAAACGCAAACCCGAAGAACAGGAGGCCAGCGATGAAAAAGATCCCTGACTTTGTTTCAAACATGGCGGTTTCGACGTTCTCAAAAGGTTATTCGGCGACGGCTCGTTCGGCGGAGGGGGTGCTTCCAGAATCCACAGCCGGTCCGAGTTGCCAGGTTTTGTACAAGTTCCAGATGAAGCAGAGCTGGCCTCCGAAGATCGCCAGACCCGCGACGATTCGAGTCGCCCAGAACGGCTGGGAGATTTCGACGGAATGATCCCAGGGTTGCAGTCCCATCCAGGACCAACCCTGAAACAGGCCGCCCAGAATCAGGTCACCCGCCATGAACAGGATCCCTCCTGTGGAGAGCCAGTAGTGCCACTCGGACAGGGTGCGGCTGTACCACTCCCGTTTCAGGAGACGGGGGAAGAGATAGGTCATCACCCCCAGCAGCCACATGCTGAACACGCCGAACATCACAAGGTGAGCATGGCCAACGACCCAGTCGGTGAAGTGGATCAACTGCTGGAAGGTCATCGTCACCTGCAACGCACACTGGAAGCAAGTGAGGAAGTAATACACCATGCCCGTATAGAACCACCGGATTGGCATGTTGTCCCAGAACTTCCGGCCATCCCCCCACAGCGTTCCGAAGAAATTGATGACGACCGTGGTCACGACTAATTCGACCGCGATCGTAGACAACACCGCTCCATATTGCAGGAACATCGGAATCGGTGTGTACAAGAAGTGGTGAATTCCTTGGAGTGGGTAAAAGAACGCCAGTCCCCAGAAGCCGACCAGAGAAAGGCCGTGGCTCCAGATCGGCTTTTTCAACAGGATCGGGACAAAGTAGTACATCATGCCCCAACCCAGCGGCGTCACAAACAGGCCGACGAGGTCGTGGATGAAAAGTCCCCCGACCGCTCCCGCGCTCGAACCGGTGACAAAGTACTCGGGAACGAAGTTGCCCATGGCGTAGGTCAGGAACGTCCAAATAAACGCCGCGATGAAGTACCACAACGTAACGTACAACGGCCCCTGCACCTTACAAATGGGGGCCATGAAGTTAATGGCCACCAGCAACAAACCCAATTGCGCAACCGGATCGATCCACACCGGAGTTTCGCCCCATTCCAAAGCTTGGGCTTCTCCCAGCAACAGTCCGGCGGCCGTGGAAAGGACGACGAACTGCCACGCTCCGAAGATCAGGCGAGACAACCGGCGATCCAACACGGGGTGCAACGTCAACCTGGGGACCACCCAGTGCAGCATTCCCAAGAAGGCATTCGCGAGAAAGCCATAGGCGATGGCATTCGTATGCACCATGCGCCAGCGTCCTGGGGAAAGAAGCTCAACCCCATCGAGCGGATTGTGGCGAATCAGTTGAAACGCCATCAAGAATCCGCCTGAGAGAGAGACCATGAAGTACACCAGCGATGCCAGGAAGTACCAGGCGACAACCTGCTCATCCACCAACTCGGCGTGCCGGGGGACCTCCACGGGATCGGTCGTTTGTTCTGTCTCGGACATTCGTTGACATCAGGTGCTAAAGGAGCGATGAAGAAAGAACGCGTTCAAAACTCTCACGTCGCAGCGCGATAGGCCATGGATCGGTAAGGCGTAAACTGCCCCCAGGGATAGAGCAGGGCCATTGTCCAACCAAAGATTAAATGCGTTCCGGCCGCCACCCAGGTCGGCAGCACAGCCGGGTCGGTAATCCAGTTCCCTCCGAACAACATTGGCTGGAGCCAGATGAGCACTCCATAGAACGCGATGAACCAGATGGCCAGCGACAAAACGCTGCTGATCACTAATCGTTTGATGAGAGAGGCGTCTTTCCCTCCCGCAAAACGAACCAGCAGGAAGTACAACGGGATCCCTAACGCCAGCCCCGTACACAGGTACAAGCAGCACCCCAAGGTGAGAATCAATCCCCCTCCCGCGTCAGCCGACAAATCCAAAGCGCGAGCCCCGAGTGGGAAGGTCAAATAGACTTTGACCAATTCCAGCGGAGATTTGCCTGCAATCGGGGCAAGAATCACGTTGACGATGAGACTGACAGTCGCCGCGATCATTCCGAGGAACGCGCCCGTCGTGAAGTAGTACATCCCATAAAAGTCTTTCGGAGGCCAGGCACTTTCGACTTCGCCTTCCTTCTGCAGCTCCAGTTCCAATTCGCGAACCTGCTGACGAAGTTGCTCCAATTCCCGTTGTTTTTCAGCTGACACGGAGCGCATCCTCTCAGGACCAAAAGATGTATTCGACCGAACACGTCGGAAAATCTATTCCGCCGCGTTTGCTTCGGAAACGGCGTCGGCGGACCCGGCGGGGATATAGGGAGAAATCGGTCCTGGTGCAGGACGTTCTCCCATGCGTCGGCGATTGGACACCGACAGCACGAAGGCCACGAGATCCCAAATCGTGTCCGGTTCCTCTTTGAAGGCGTTGGCAAACCCAGGCATCGGAGTGCCATTAATCCCCGCGTAGATTCGTTTGTAGACGTCGATCGGCCGCTGCCCCCCATGGAGCATTCCGGAGGTCAAATCCGCAGCACGAGTGACATGTCCCCAAGTATCTTTCAGATCGCCAGCAAGATTCTCTTTGGTCTGACCGCGACCATCGTCCCCATGGCATTTGGAACAGCCTTTCGACAGGAAGGCTTCTTTCCCCCTTTTCACGTGATCCATCGTGAACACGGGCTGGGTCGTCATCGGAACAATCTCATTTCCCTTCGCGGTGTTCCACTGGCTTTCAATGACAGGCACGACTTCGTCCTGAATCACTTCAGGATCGACTTCCTCATCGAACTCGGCAATCGAAGTGATCTGAGCTTCGAGTTCCCCCCGTTGCGTCAAAGCCAGTACATAGTCCACGACGGCTTCGATTTCCTGCGAAGACAGTTCTTTGAAGGAGGGCATTGAGGTCCCGCGAACGCCGATTGTTACGGTCCGCACCAAATCCGACCGCAGTGGTTTCGATCCATAAGGAGTCGAAGTGAATTTGAATACCCCCTTCCGGTAATCGCGAGGTCGGGGATACATTGCCGCAGCCACAGGGCCCTGGCCGTCACCGGTTACTCCGTGGCATTGAACACAACGTCTCTGATAGACCTGCTGCCCCAGTTTCAGGGTGGTCTGGGCGACAGATTCCGTCACCAAATGTGGAGTCTCAAACGTACCAGAGATCTCCTGCACTTGCTCCTGAACTGCCAACTGAAGGTCGACAGGAAGATCAAGTGTCTCGGCCATGGAATAGAATCGGGGCGGTTCTTCCCGAGTGCATCCAGGCAGGACCGTGACCAGACTGATCAGAAAGCTGGCGGAAAGCAGTTGTCGCACGTTTCGAATCTTCATTGAAAAGGACAACGAGTTGTCAAGAAAACTGGCAGTGATCAAGAACCGAATCGTCAAGCTCTGATGAATTTCGGATGTTACCTGTCGAGTGTTCCTTGAATAGAGCGGCGTGACTGTTTCCCATGATCGGGAGAACAAATCTCTCAGTCTGGTGGCGTACATCCTCGCACGCCCCTCGATTGGCCAGGGCTAATGTGAGACAATATGTCACACTTCGGCGAACACCTGTCTCTTTTCAAGTTGTTAGTTGCGACTGATGGTGTGCGGTTTTGAATCCCCATGTTGAATGATGGAAGCATTGCATGTCTTTCAAATATGGTGCGGATGGTTCCCAATGCTGAGTAGATGACGCAACACGATCGGCGGGAAAGTCCACCAGTCAACCCGCCTTCCGGTCGGAGAGGGGATTCCCCGTCGACGATCGAGCTTCGCGGACCCTCGCGGAGAGAAGCGGAGTCCGGGAACGTGATTTCGGCCCGCACTTTCTCCCCCAAGAACAAAGAACAGTTGATTCTTTTGAGTGGAACTGGTCAAACTGCGCATCCTTGGGAGTGGCTCGTTCGCCATGGATCGTTCGATATCGAGAGAGATGGCGCAATGGAATCCCGGAGACGCTTTTGCGTTGGTTCGAGGGTTTGAGTCAGTTGTCGCGTTCGGCTGTCGAAGGGAGTCCGATGAAATCTCGCCAGATATGTTTTTTGTTGGTTGTCATAGGAGCAATGGTGTTATTCCTCCGGTCTCACCGGTTGATTCCCGCGGAGGACGTGAAGCCGATTCCGACGGAAACCGTCGAAGAGGAGATCCAGAAGGCGATGCGGGCAAAGCTCACCATCTCTCAGGATATACTCAATGGTCTCGTCACGAGAGATTTTGAATTGATCCAACAAGCTGCTGGGGAACTCAAGAAGGTCAGCCTGAACGCACCCGAACATATCGAAGGAGATGAGACGGACAACGAACTCTACAAACATTTCCGTCTAGAATTTCTGCGGATCAACACCCTGATGGAAGACATGGCCAAGGACGAAAACGTCGAGGGCGCGGCCTTCGCCTATCAAAGTCTGACCGCAAACTGCCTCGCCTGCCATAGTTATCTGCACGCCAACGACGACGATGGCCCGATCCAACTGCGACGCGAGTAATTCTCTCTCCTTTGGAGTGCGGCGACTCGTCGCCGCTTTCACTTGATGCCGGCTGTCTGATTCGAACGAAACGAACAAGCGTGTGAATACCCTTCTTGCATTCCCGGCACTCCCAAACGCCGTTCGTTGTTTCAAGTGTCAGGCCCCTTCATCCGCGTCGGAACTCTCTTGAAGTGATCCCTCCTCAGGGAGATGAATCCGCTCCTGAAGCTTCAACCGAACCTCATCGAGTTGGAAACTGCGTTGATCGCCGTAGACCGCATTCAGTAAACGCAGTAATTGTTCGGGATCCCGTTCTGCAAGGTGGCTTGACTCCCAATCGTTCATGAGAAGCGATTCCACCCACTCCACCGGAGGCGTATTGTGAAGTTCTTTTTCGCGAAAGATTCTTGCCCATTCGTCATCACTCTCCATCAGTTGAATCAAGATCTCCAGTTCGAAATTTTTCATCCGACGCCAGAATCCGCTCGCGTAAAAGTCCTCTCCAATTAGCTGGCGAAGTTTCTTGGTGAACAGTTCGCGAGCCCATGGCTTCGAGGGCTCCGCGTTGAGCGCCGCCTCGATCAACAACATCGGATCCGGCTGTCGCTCGCCATACCCCACCCAGGGACGGGGTTCCCAATGAGGCGGAAAGTCCTCCGGCTCAAACTGGTTCACGTAGGCCAAAGCGTCATCATACTTGTCGGCATTGGCGAGGCGAAGGTAATGGTTGACTCGCTGTTGTTCCGGTTGCGTCCAAACACAAGCCAACAACATTGCCAGAAATGCCAACGAAACGGCCCCCCAAACGCTGCCCGACAACGCCGATGCTTGCATCTTGGTCGGTGTTTGCTCCATCGGGAAGCTGTCGACGTTTCGCCTCCAGAAGATGACAAAGATCGTCCCAATCAACCAGAGAGGCCAGGTCAACGTTCCCCAAACGCCGACGAAACATCGAACCTCGGCCACGACCTGATCCCGCTCGGACAGACCGAGGCCCCCCATGATCGTGAAGACAGGCGCCGGCGTAATCACCAGCAGTTGAAGCACGACAGAGTCGGCCAGCAGAAATACGGGAAACACAACCTTCCAGACCGAAACACCGTATATCACGCTCACCACGCGAATGATCAGCAACACGCGCCAGGTCGCCACGATCGCGAGGAACCATAGGTTCGTGGCCATCGCGGGGACAGCATCCAGAATCCTTTCCACGGGAACCGCGTACAACGCCGCCATCGGGGACATCATCCAGAAACAGCTAGCCAGTTGTCTGAGTTGCTCCCAGCGATTTCGCTTGTTCCGGCGAACTTCCGGCAGGGCGTGTATCACCGCAAACAACAACAGAATTACCACACTTGACGCCACCAGTGGGATCAGCAGATACCACGGCTCCCGGAGCAGATCTTCCTGGTCGTACTCGCGACACAACCCCGCGAGAATCGTCAATGTCATCCCCAGCCACAGACACGAGCGACAATCGGCGATCGCTTCAATCGCCTGCCGTTGTCCGATCAAAAATTGGGCGATCGTCTTGAGCGTGACTCGAGTCGGAATGGGCTGGGGCTCCATTCCGGAGACGGGGATTGTTCCGCCAAATCTCGCGTCGGATCCGCCGGCGTCGTTGCGTGGCTGTGGGGCCGTAGACATGTTTGATCAATTCTCGAAAAGACGTTTCCAACTCACCGACAGTCATCGCATCGGGCTGAAATGTGACGTCGAATAAGGAATAGTGGGACCAACCTCGCTCCCCCAGCAAGCGTCCCGCCGATTCCAACCGAGACCGCAACCCGGCCCCCGGAAACGGCGTCTGCAACGTCACCTGGACGTCCGCAAAGGGCGCCTGCAACAGATACGCGGTGAGGCGGTCCATGGAATCGCGTGTTTCGCCATCGGCCCCGACGATGAAACAGGCATTCACCGCCACCCCGGATTCCTGGATGGCGATGACCGCCTGTTCCATTCGTTCGAACTCGGCGGCTTTCAGTCCCATTCCCGGATAGCGAAAGATGGTCGATTCCAGCCCGACGAGAACTTGGACACATCCCGATGCGGCCAACCGGGACAGGATCTCCGGCCGTTCCCCCATTCGCCAGTCCGATTCCGTAAACCAACGAACGTTCGCCCCATCAAAGAGATCGAAGAACGGGCCGAAGTCACGAGAACCAGCGAAGGTGTTGTCGTCGGCCAGTTCGATCAGTGGTTTGGGATCGAGACGGAGAATCGCCTCAAGCTCCTGAGAGATTTGCTCGACTGGTTTTTCGGAGAACCGTCCAAGCAACCGGCTTGCGGCACAAAAGTCACAGGCAAACGGGCATCCCCGTTGCGTCTGAACCGTGTATCGGGACACATTTCCCAGGAGATCGAAGCGGGGCACCGGAAACTCAGAGAGGCCCGCTCCCCAGGAAGCAAAATAACGCCG
Organism: Planctomycetaceae bacterium; assembly: GCA_020426125.1. Classification (GTDB taxonomy): domain Bacteria; phylum Planctomycetota; class Planctomycetia; order Planctomycetales; family Planctomycetaceae; genus HKST-UBA70. The sequence continues at coordinate 660 of JAGQQQ010000192.1, read as the reverse complement.
CTGGAGGCGACCAGCATCAACGTCAGACATCACTTGCGGCCAAATCAGCTCGCCCTGCCCGATGGCCACCGCATCCGCGTTTTCAAGCACTTCGTCCGGGCAGGCCGTCGCGTGGAGTCCTCCGATGATTGTGCGAATGCCACCGCCCCGCAACATCACCGAGAGGAGGTAGGCCTCCTCGATCGAGGCGGTTAACGCGGAGATCGCCACAAGATCGGGACGTCCCTCCATGATCCTCTCAACGAGATTCTCATCCACATTAGCTAGCGTCCAATAGTCACTCGTCCAATGCTCGGGCAGCATCCCCGCCAGGGTGATCAGCCCCAAGGCCGGCAACTCCGCCAACGCACCGGCCCGCTCTTCGAAACCCGGAAGAGTCAGGCCCAACTCCCGGAGTTCCTCGGAATGGATTCGAAACCCAGCCAAAGTGACAAATGTGACGTGCGGCATGAGTTCATTCTCCCGCATCAACTCCAAAATTCCAGCCCCTGCGAGTAGGGACTTTCGGCGTTCTCTGTCTGTTTGGAAAAAAATTTGATAGCGTTCTCGAAAATTCCCGTTCGCTGCGTTGGAGGAGATATCCGCGTGGCGGTTGCAATGAGCGGAGTTCTCCGTTCTCTGAAGATTTGTCTTGAGTCTGGAAACCCAACATGAGCGATG
>JAGQQQ010000191.1 GCA_020426125.1 Planctomycetaceae bacterium | reverse complement strand
TCTCGCCGACCGGCGGGCCGCTCGCGGTTTATCCTACCAACTGTGAGAATCGACAACTCCTCCAGGAATCGGTCGACAAACGGCCCCAGCTGACCTCCCCCGACACCGCCACTCAAGCGAGTCGCCACACAGCCGCCCAATTCCCGCCAAAACCAACCAGCCTCACCGCGCCGTGAGACATCTGGGGTAGAATGCAGTCGGTTCGCCGATGCCGTCTACAGAAATTCTTTTGGGTGAGTACAAAATGGCGACTTTGAACACACCTTTCCGTGGTGAACGCATGATGCGCAGCTCGACTCGCTAAGTCGGGAGATTCAATGACAGTTTGTCACGGAGATATCGCTCCAGTCCGTCGCCAAATTGCGGATCCGCCAGTGCGAAATCCACAAAGGCCTGGAAGTAGCTTTCGAAATTCCCGATGTCGAAACGGGGTTCATTCTTCGCCAAGCGAATCCCGATCCCTTTGCCCCCCTTCTGTAAGACCTTCTGCATGGCGTCCGTCAGCTGGATCTCGCCTCCCTTCCCCCGTTCGGTCTGGCGTAGTTCGTCATAGATCGATGGACTGAAAACGTACCTCGCTGCGACTGCCAGATTGCTGGGAGCTTCGTCGACTGCTGGTTTCTCAATAAGTCCTGCGAGTTCAAAAGTGTCGCCTGTGATGGTTCCCCTAGGCTGGGCGACGCCGTAATGAACCACCTCGGCGGGGTCGCTCAGTTCCTCGAATGCGACCACCACGTCGGCGTTGTTCCGTTCATACTCCTCGATCATCCGTTCCACGATTCGGGACTGGGCATTCATCCCGATGATGGAATCCCCCAGCGCGACGACAAACGGCTGCCGTCCGACGAATGGCTCCGAGATCAGCACCGCATGTCCGAGTCCGAGTTGTTCCCGTTGTCGAGTATAGGCGTACTCCACTTCGTTTCGCTCAAACGCCAACTCAGCCAGTTGTTCTTCTTTCCCGGTCGATCGCAAATTGTTGATCAACTGATGGTTAACATCGAAAAAATCCTCGATCGAGGATTTCCCATATCCGGTGATGAACAGCATCCGTTTGACACCGGAATTGGCCAGTTCCTCAACAACATACTGCACCACGGGGCGGCGCCCGACCGGGAGCATCTCTTTCGGCTGGCTTTTCGTGGCGGGCAAAAGTCGCGTCCCCAGTCCAGCAACGGGAATCACGGCAAGATCAATGGCCATTGGTGGATACCTTCTTCGGGAAATCAGCGAATAACTCGAATCGTTCCAATCCGATTATTTGAATCGAATTCTTGGGAATTGGACATGACGTGGAGGAGCCCATTCCGGAATCTACTTCAGGAATCAGCCTGAGAACGGGCCAATTCGACCAGCGTGCGAACCATGGCTCCCGTTCCGCCGACATCCCGCCACGGTTTGGGGGATTCTCCATACGACGGGCCGGCGATATCAAGATGAACCCAAGGAACGCCGTCAACGAACCGTTCCAGAAACTTCGCCGCAGTGATGGCCCCACCCCATTTGGTTCCAACGTTCTTCATGTCCGCGAAATCCGATTTCAGCTGCTCATCGAAGAAGTCGAACATCGGCATTGGCCAGACATCTTCGCCCGCCCGTTTCGCGGCGGCCAGAACCTCTCCGCACCAGTCCTCGTTGTTGGCGAATGCTCCGGAGATATCTTCTCCCAGCGCCACGACACAGGCTCCGGTCAATGTCGCCAGATCGACCAGTCCTTTCGGCTTTGCTTCGGCGACGTAGCTGAGGATGTCCGCCAGAACGAGTCGCCCCTCCGCATCGGTATTGTGAACCTCGATTGTCTTGCCATTCCGGGCGGTGAGCACTTCCCCCAGCTTGTAGGAATGGGGGCCGACCATGTTCTCGACGAGTCCGATTCCGACGATCACATTCACGGGCAGTTTCAACTCGGCAATGGCGATGATCGCCGCAAGTGCCGTCGCGGCTCCCGCCATGTCCGCTTTCATGGAAATCATCCCAGTCGATGGCTTGAGCGAGAGCCCGCCACTGTCGAAGGTGACCCCTTTCCCACAGATCGCCAGCGTAGGCGCGGCCTCGTCGGCTCCTTGATACCTCATAAAGACGGCTCGCGGCTCATGGTCACTCCCTCGGGCAACGGCGAGCAGGCTCCCCATCTTCTCCAATTTCAGTTTCTCCTGGTCCCAGATTTCGCATTCGATGCCATGGCACCGGGCCTCCTCCAAAGCTCGGGCCGCGAACGTTTCGGGGTAGATGTCTTCCGGATGACGGTTCACCAGTTCCCTCGCGAGATTAATAGCCCGACCCAGGATTCGCCCGGTGTTAGCGGCCTGCGCAAGTTCGGTGGATTGCTCTTCGACGACCAACAAGGTTTCCTTGAGCGGGTAGCGGTCGTTCTCGGCCTTGTACACTCCGGGAGTCGTGGCCCCATAACCCGCCGCACACGCCGCGGTTTGCACGAGTGATGATGTTCCCAAACCAGCCAAGGCCGGGTCAGACAGATCGATCGCCAGCGAGCCCTCTTTGCGTCCTGCGACCTTCCGAACGGCCAGCAGCACCGCCTTCTCAATGTCCGTGAGTTTCAATGTCTCTGGCTTCCCCAAGCCGACAATCATCAAGCGGTCCGCGCTCAGACCGGAGATTAACGGCAGGATGGTCACCTCCCCGGCCTTTCCGGTGAGATCGCCCCGATTGCGAAGTTTGGTTAGCCCGCCATCGAGCAACTGATCCAGTTCGGCCAACTGCGCCGGGAGCGCGTCCTGTTCAGGCATGAACACGGCCAGATAATCGGCCGCCACTTCGGCCAGAGGCAAAGTCGTCAATTGGACGGGGGATAACTCCATGGGAATTGACTCCATTCACAGGCGGTCGCGGGGAATTTCGGTTGAGGCGATTGAACACTTGGAGGGAACACGATCATGGGAAAACAAATCGTATGAGCGGTTGCCGTTTCGTTCGATCGAAAACCGAATGTTAATCAACTTTCGGGGGAACTTGGCAGTCTCACCGACGTGTTCTACGATTCGCTCTCACAAAAACCGTGATCGAAGAGAAATCACCAACGGCGACGGACGCTCATCGCCGCAGGTGTTCCAGACAAAACTTCGAGACTTCCCCGTCTCCTACGACGCATCGATCGGGAAAAAGGACGATTGGACCATGGCCAAAAAAACCATTGCTGATGTGGATGTTGCCGGCAAACGCGTACTGATGCGAGTCGACTTTAATGTCCCGCTGGATGACAACCAGCAGATCACAGACGACCGCCGCATCCAGATGGCACTCCCCTCCATCAAATCCGTCCTCGATCGAGGAGGGAAGCTGGTCCTGGTCAGCCATCTGGGACGACCGAAGGGAAAAGCCGTTCCCGAAATGAGCCTCAAACCGGCCGCGGATCGTCTCGCGGAGTTGCTGGGGAAACCGGTTGCGTTCGCCTCAGACACCATCGGCCCCGATGCCGAAGCGAAGGTTGCCGCACTGAACGATGGCGAAGCGGTTGTCCTGGAGAATGTCCGTTTCAACAAAGAAGAAGAATTGAAGGACAAGGACGCCACCCCCGAGCAATTGGAAGCCAAGCAAGCGTTTGCCCGGAAACTGGCCTCCTTTGGGGACATCTACTGCAACGACGCCTTCGGCACCTGTCACCGTCCGCACGTGAGCATGTACACCGCTCCCTGTGAAATGGGAGATGCCGCCAAGGTCGTCGGATTTCTCGTCGACAAGGAGATCGAATACCTCAGCGATACACTCGCCAGTCCCAAGCGTCCTTTCGTCGCGATCCTGGGGGGAGCCAAGGTCTCCGACAAAATCAAAGTGATCGAGAATCTGCTCACAATCTGTGACAAGGTGCTGATTGGCGGAGCGATGGCCTACACCTTCTCTCTGGCACAAGGGGGACAGGTCGGGAAAAGTCTCGTTGAACCCGACAAAGTGGAGTTGGCAAAGAAGTTGATTGATCAGGGGGGAGACAAACTGGTCCTCCCGGTCGACACGCATTGCGGTGATGACTTTAACGCCAACTGCAACAAACAAGTCGTCGCGGCCGGCGAGATTCCGGAAGGATTCGAAGGACTCGACATCGGCCCGGAAACCGCCAAGCAATACGCGGAGATTGTCAGACAGGCGGGAACGATCGTCTGGAACGGGCCGATGGGCGTGTTTGAAATGCCCCCGTTTGACGCAGGGACGAAGGCCGTGGCCGAAGCAATCGCGGAGTCGGATGCCGTCAGCATCATCGGCGGCGGAGACAGCGCCGCCGCGATTCAGCAACTGGGCTTCGCCGACAAGGTCACCCACGTCAGCACCGGGGGCGGAGCGAGCTTAGAAATGCTCGAAGGTCGAAAATTCGAACCAGTCGAGATTCTCGACGAGAAGTAAGGCTTGGTGGCAGGGTAGCATTACCAAGAGGACGGAGAAAAACGAGAAGTGTGCCATGCCCACGTCGCGAAGCAGCGTGGGCATGC
>JAGQQQ010000190.1 GCA_020426125.1 Planctomycetaceae bacterium | reverse complement strand
CAAGTGGAGAACATCCTCTGCAGGTCAGGGAAAAGTATCTTCGAGAACGAGACGACTGGATTATTCATCCGTGCAACAAATGTGGGTTGTCGGAATTGTTCGATGCTCCTTCTGATCTGATCCGGAAGATTTTTCCGAACTCCCGAGCCGACTCGGCGATGGGCGCATTCACTTCGTTTTGCGGGGCATGCGGGGGCGTTCAACTGGTCCAACACAAAACCTTCAATTCAGACGCCGATCATCTGGAACCGGGCAGAGTGTCTCCGACAAAGAAGTGGTGGCAGTTCTGGCAGTAGTTTCTGTTAGCACTGCGATCAATCCCTTGCTTGAGTTCGAGTAGCAACGTCTATCGCTATGCGGTGTCATTCTGCATCGACAAGTCTCTAGACTTGCCTGCTTCGGATTCCTCGCTTGGAAAACGACCGATTTGCTCTCACTTTTCAAACCGGTTTTGATAGTGGTTCTGAGGCTTACTCTACCCTGCCGTCTGGCTGCAACAGTTTTTTGGGGTCCACCTCACGAACCTCAGATGCTCTGTGGGCAGTTGCTTTTTGCTCAGGTTCCCCTCACGAGATCGCTCAAGCCGTTTCCCACCCCTCAATCCCCGCTCACAAGACTCAAACCCTGCCGGTTCCGAGTCGAATCACGGGGGAGGTTTCACTCAAAAAGTCCCCTAAATCGTTGGATCGGATCGAGGGGCTGAGGAGTCGCTAGGATGCTCCATTTCTTGAACAGCACCTGTGTTTCGCGTTCTTCCCCGCCCGTGTGGACCCTGACTTGCACTCCGCTGTTCTTCAGTGGGCCGGTTCCAGCGGGGAGAACACCGAGAATCTTGAAGGACTCCTCGCCATCCTCGCGAAACATCAGGTAAGCAAGTCCGTCTCGACGGGCAACACGCAACGAAGTGACATGGGCGACCGGTCGGCAGTGGACTTCCTGGTAGTCGAACCGTCCCGTGCGACGACGAAATCGGAGTTGGGTTTCGGCGGTCCGCAGACCCTGTGAATCAATGGCAAACTTGCAGTGAATCTCCGGCGTCCCTGGCCCATCGAACTCCAACATCACGAAGATTGTCGATTCTCCTCCGTCGGCAGAGTCCATGAACTTCAATGCTTCGAAGTCCAATTGAACGTCAAAGTCCCCGGAAATTCCCTCTCGGCTGACCAGATTGGATGACGACCATGCCTTCTGGCCGGGCGATGTCACTTTGAGCCCTTCGGGCTGATACTCCATCGTTGCTCCGGGAAGCAACTGCGACAAGAACGCCTTGTCGACCGATGCCGGGTCTGAGAAATCCACTTCGACGAGCGGAGTGAATTCTGCTCGCACGCGGTTCAGTTCGGCCAACGTCAGAAGCGGCGTCACCGTGGCCGTGCCTGTGACCTGAGTGGCCGCAATGCGAAGGCTCTTCCAAGTGGCTTGAGTCTCCCCGGCTTGATGCGAACTGACCATCAACCGGAGTCCGTTGGGAACCGTCGCCTCGCGGCCGATGGGAAAGGTCTTCATCACACGAAAGAACGGCGAATCCCCGTCGGCATACAGAAAGATCAACGTCTCCCCTCGTCGTGCAATTCGGAGTCCACCCTGTCTGCCTTCGGCGGGGCCGGCATCAAAAAACTCGTGAACAACTTCTCCGTCACGGCGTTGAGACATCATGAGATGCAGAAAGTGTTTCACATCGCCATTTTTCTGTGGTTGCGTACGCCGAATCCAGGTGCACCAGGTTTCGCGGTCATCGTCAACACTCAGTCGCAAGCCCACGGAACCATATCCCCCGACATCATACTTTGCTTCAAAGTCTGTGCATCGAGCCACGATGTCAAAATTGCCGTGAAGTTCCAGTTGAGGCGACAGGATGGTGTCATACCAGCGGTCATCATCAACACCGGGACGACGGACCCTCAGCCCGTCATCTGCGAGATCAAAGAAGTTGACCGTGTCGGCCTCATTGACTGCAAACACATACTGAGGAAAGCCTGTTGTTTGCTCCCGCCCTATGGGCGCGGGAACGATTGGACGCTCTCCCGACTGACTGGAGCCAAAAGTATGATCCATCGCGATCGGCAGGGCCGCCAAGTCCTCTTCCAGTTCCGTTTCAATCGGGTTTGCGAGTTCCTGTTGTGTTCTTGCAGGCAATTGTCGCGGCCAGTCGCCTCGATAAACAATGCTGCGGACGCGAGCCTCCGTCTGATCGGCATAGTGGAACAAACCGAATGACCGTGAATTCTCCGGTGGTAAGTGACATTCATAAATGAAGACACCGTTCAGAGTCAGTTCGACGGTATTTCCTATCAGCTTCAGGTGCAGGGCGTTCCATGCGTCGTTCTTCAACGGCAGAGTCGACGGTCCACGCTGATTGTCCGCAACGAGGACTTCATTCATCGGGTCGAGACCCGAACGATCAAACGCCCCGTTCGTCAACCAATGAATCCTGACCCCATCCGGCTTGAGCAGGAAACAGATCCTATCGAGTGCGGGATGCACATGAATTTCGTCAGATCGGTAGTAGAATTCCATCTCCATCACTCCGTCTTCCAACATCGGACGATGGTAGTGGATAGCTTCCTCCAATCCGGTTCCTGACATATTCACCCGCCGAGTTCCAATCAATCGGATCAGATCTGGATTGGCTGCGGGCCTCCATTGTGCGTCAAGATGGCCGATCGAGCTGTCGAAATAACTGATCCACCCTGAGAGCTGGCGGTCGGAAACAATCGAAATCTGATCGGGCACGACCGGCTGGCCCCCAATCCAGATGTTTCTGGCGTGGCCTTCATAAAACTGATCACTCCTCACCGCGATCCAGGGATCGTGATCGGCCGGCAAGGAAATGGCATCGATCCTGCGACCGTCGAAAGAGGTCGTCAGTGTTTGGTCGTGCATAATGGTCTGGCTGCGGATTTCAGACCGGACCGGCGGCATCGTTTCGGCAAGTGGATGGTACGTTCGCGTTCCACGGATCGTCCCGGTCGAGTATTTATCGCGCGTGATTGAAGGGGCGCACCAGTGCCCCGCGACTTGCATCTCCATATCGCGGCTGCGAAATGTGCTGAGGTCTCCTTCCACAATCAGATTTCCTCGACACGGCACGTGGAAATACAGGAGGTCGTCGCCATGGCTGGCAATGTTGGCCGCTTGACCCTGTTCCGTCACCCAGATCGAGGGATTCAGACCCGTCCCTCGGGACCGTGCGGAGTGGCGGCTCACAGAATGCCACTGCGTGGATTCTAGGACCGGATTTTCGGAAAGTGGACCAGTCGACGCTACCATCAGGCGATGAATGGTTGCCTTCAAATGACGGGCGGCAATGCTTGTCGCTCTCTTGCCCTGGAACTGCCTGGACAACTCCGCGAGTTCCGCGGCGATCTCCGTCTGAGACGCGTCATATCGCAACAATCGATCGAGAGCGAATAGCAGGCCAGGATTTTCCCTAGGATCAAAATCCTGTTGCTCGGACGAGGCCGCAAGTAGCAATCGCAGTTGGGCAATCACGGAGGCTGAGTCGTGCGACTCCATATCGATTGCAGCCAGCAGGGCAAGCCGGCGTGGGTGATGCGATTCCCCCTCCCTCGCTGAACTCACAATCTCCTGCCTGAGCGAAGGGAGCCGGTCCAACTTCCTTGCCGCTCGAATGAGATCCGCAGCCGGCGAGACGACTTCGCCGCCGGTCCGCGTTCGCACCGACGACCCCAAATCGGAAGCTGGGCTCGCGACACTCCCTACGTGGACAGGATCGGCGGGGGAAAAGTCCAGAGCGAGTCGAATCCCCCCCGGCGACTCCAGATTCAACACCCAATTCTTCAGGAAGTCGTACCGCGTGCGAGTGTCCATTCGAGCGGCACGGTCGCAAATGGCCATGACATTCTGCGACAGGACGGCTTCCCCGAAGATCGCTGTCATCGCCCGGTCAATCGAGGAATCCTCCTCAGCGTCGATGTCCTTTCCTGAAAGAGAAAAAAAACAACAAAGACAGCCGGTTGCGAACCAGATCAGACGATTCGACTCTGCCAAACGTATTGGCGAATCGGAATGCCTCTGCCCCATCATTGCTTCTCCTTTTCGGCCGTTTCCTCCAGCCGCGGCGCCGGGAGCCATTGTGGTTTGGTGGATTGTCCAGCGGACCTCCGCCGAGGAAAAACTGTGTCACGATATGAGAACAAGTCGCATGATTTGATGGAATCACGCACCTTTTGAGGGGAGTAAGACTTGAATTTGACACTCTCAGTCGAACCGCAAAATTATTGAGGGACGAGTTACAGCAACTGAACTCTGAAAGATGTGTTGCAGCATCAGTTCGGCAAGGCTACTTGCCGACTCTAATTCAAGGGAGAGTGGTATGTTCAAAAGGGTTCGTCATTGACGGGCAGTCGGCGGCCCTCGGGCATTCTGAGAAAGCCGTTTACCGGAATAGTTGCAAGTTTGAGCCGGACGCGGCGCGGCTGATGGGGGAGGGGGCGCCGGAGCGGCCGTTTTTGAGAGTATTAGATTCGCTCTCGGCGTCGGAGGCTCCAAATCGTTTGAGGTGCAGCAGCCGGGGTCGGAAGATGACCATCAGCATAATTGGGAGATACCAGAGCAGGTAGACGCTTCCTTTTTGGGTGTACCACAATTGAATTCCCACGACTGCCGCTGCGGACTGGGAAAGGAGAAGTTCCACTGTGCGTTCGCGCGGCCAGAAGGCCATGACGAGGATCATGATCAAGTAAGCGACCATCACCGGGAAGCGATAAACGGACAAATAGTCCACATCAGCCCAGAAGCCCCCTTTCAATGGGATGTTGGAGAGTCCGCTGAGTGCGACATTGATCGTCCCAATGGTCTTTTGCAGGAAGGAGTTGGAATCGATGGACGTCAGGGCCAAGCTGCTAAGCAGGACGACGGACACTCCCAGTAAAGCGACGACGAAGCGACCTGATCCCTTGCGGCCGTAAAAAGCAGCCCAGATTGGGAGAAGAAAAACGGGAAAGAGAAGAGTGCCACATGCCATTCCCAAGAGGGTCCCGGAGACGATCGGTTTTCGGTGATAGACAAACGCCCAGACGATGAGCGAGGTGGGAAGCACATGATTGAACTCACCGACGTTATAAGCCGTG
>JAGQQQ010000189.1 GCA_020426125.1 Planctomycetaceae bacterium | reverse complement strand
CCCGATGGCGAGGAAGGCTATCCCGCGGAGGTGACCACCGAAGTGATCTATCGGCTGGACGGCCCCAAACTCCAAATCGAGTACCACGCCCGCAGTAACCATCCCACGGTGATCAACCTCACGAACCACGCATACTGGAACCTCTCAGGTCGGGGGGCCATCGAAGGGCACCAACTGCAACTCAACGCCGATCGCTATCTGGAAGCCGATGACGATGTCTTGGTAACTGGGAACATCTTGAATGTGGTGGGGACCCCGTATGACTTCCGCAAAGAGAAGTGCATTGGTCAGGATCTCCCCGCGACCGGCGGCGGATACGATCATTGCTTTGTCGTGAATGACTGGGACGAAACGCTCCGGCAGGCGGCGGTTGTCACGGATCCGCAGAGCGGCCGGACGATGGAAGTCTGGACATCCGAGCCCGGGATCCAACTTTACACAGCCAATCATTTTGACGGCTCGTCCCGGTCCGCCGGCTATGGACGTCACGAAGCGTTCTGCCTCGAATGCCAGCACTTTCCCGACTCCCCGAATCAGGAAGACTTTCCCTCGACCGCGCTCCGTCCGGGAGATGAGTACCGACAGTACACGGAGCACCATTTCTCGGTGAGAGAGAGTTGAGAGAGTGGAACGTGGAATCGAGGGGGATGATTGCCCGTCATTCGCGAGATCGGTACGGATTGAATGGAGGATGATGTCTTTTGGCGACAAGGACGAGACGAGGACTGGCAACCTGGCTGACGAACAGTCTCACGCCGATCTTTGTGTTGGATGATCGGCGTGTGGTCCTCGTGTTCAACCGAGGTTGCGAGGAATTGACCCAATGGCCGATGGGAGAGGTCATCGGAAAGACGTGTGTCCGCCGGAGTGACCTCGTTCCCCAAGAACTGGGAGCACTGACATCCGTGTTGACGCCGCCAGCGACCGTGTTCGAGGGCGCCCCAGCGCAACTCAACATCGTCTGTCCTCGAAGAGACGGGTCAACTTGCGAAAGGTCCATCTGGTTCCTTCCTCTCAGCGACGCCGATGGCTCGGGTAAGTTCCGTGTCCTGGGACTCTTCGGCGATGTGATGCCCTTGCCGTCGACTGCGGAGCACAGGCGTTACGAGGTGTCTCGGCACCTCGCCGATTTGCATCAGCGATATGGAATTCAGCGGATGGCCGCCGTCTCGCCGGCGATGCAACGGGTCGCCAGTCAAGTCGCGTTGGCTCGAAGGAGTGATAGTTCCATTCACTTTCAAGGAGATCTCGGCACGGGAAAGGAGCATCTCGCCCGACTCATTCACTACGCCAGTCCGCGACGGACACAGCGGTTTTTGCCCGTTCGCTGCGAGACGGCCTCTCACTTCGAGATTCATCGTTTTTTGCAGCGTCTCACGGAGCAGATCGAAGACGGGGCGGAAGACATCGGGACCGTCTATCTCAACCGAGTCGATCAACTCTCCCGAGATCACCAGGAACAGGTTCTGGCGATGACTTCCCTGGAGCCCATTCGTTGGATGTCGTCCTCGTTCAATAAGTTGGACGATTTGAGGGAAGAGGAATTTTCCGAGGAACTGCGCTATCGGCTCACCTCGATCGTCGTGGATGTTCCCGTGCTCAAGCGTCGACACGCCGACTTGCCGATTCTCGTCCAGCAGTTCATCGACGAACGCAACCTTCCGCAAGAGCCACAACGAGACGGGGTCAGCTCGGAGGTCGAATCCCTGTTCCTGTCATATGATTGGCCAGGGAATGTGGAAGAACTGGAACGGGTCGTCGCCGGGGCATACGAGAATTGTCCGCAAGGCATGATCGGTGTCGCACACCTTCCTTGGGAATTTCGTGCTGGATTGGATGCCCAGTGCGTCCCCCGTCCTGTGCGCGCGGAAACTCTCGATGAGTCCCTGGAACGCTACGAGCGGAGAATCATCATCGAAGCGCTTCAGCGGGCAAATTTCAATCGAACACTCGCTGCCGAACTCTTGGGGATCCCACGTCCCAAACTCTATCGCCGCCTAGAAGCACTCGGCCTGACGAACGTTCAGGCCGACAATTCGTCGGAAATATCACGGGACAACATGCAATGATTCACCAAAACCAGCCCTTTTTCTTGGGAACTGACTTTGGTCGTTGTTCGTGTCCGACGATGGCCGGTTCCCGAGCGAGCGAAGGGTCTGAGTGGATCACCTTTCCTTCAGGAAGAAGAACGCAACTCAGGCTTCCCCCTTCCCCTCCGGTTGTGTCGGTGAGAATCCGACGACGTCCCAACTTCACCTGCGGCACCTTGACGTGGCCCGAGACGACCACGTGAGTGCAATCCTTTGGCGGATCCTCAAACGGAAGGGATTTCGAGCAGAGCCACTGGGGGCGGTTCAGGGTGAAATCGCGGGCTCGAAGTATTTCTCGCTGGACCTCAAACGACGAATTGGGATCCAGTCCCGCGTGCACAAAGAAGAAATCGGGATGTTCAACACACCAGGGGACATCGGCGAGAAACCGCCGATGATCCTCCGGCATCGCCTCTCGGAGGGCTTCGAGATCTCCCATTTCGCAGCCATATGACTGGAAGGTCGCCTCGCTCCCGTAGTGGTCGATCCAGCGTCCCGACCAATCCGAATATTCGGGAGTGTCCACCAAGTGCAGGGCAGCTCCCATTGCGAGTTCATGGTTGCCAGAGACAACCGTCGTTCGAGGGTGGTGAATCAGCAGATCGCACATCAGATCAATGGCTCCCTTGGGATCTGAGCCACGATCGACCAAATCTCCGATAAACACAATCCAACGACGCTCGAAATTCGGAGTCTGTCGCAGTTGTTCGAGGATCCGTGCCAATTGATCAACCTGGCCATGAACATCTCCAATCACCGCGACGGGGCCGGAGATGGAATTTTCCCAAGTCATAACTTTTCCTCAAGCGTCGTGCGAGATGTCCCTTGTCAATGAAGGGCAGCGGTCAAAGCCGCCGAAATCATAGACCGGATCGGCAGAATCGGGAAAGAGGTTTTTTGCTACCAAGACATCAGCGGAAGATTGCGAAAAAACGCCGAGAATGCCCTTGCCTTGGGCGGGCAATTCGCCCGATTGGCGCTAGACCCCCTCCCACAATCCATGAGTCAAAGACGGAATCCGGTGTCATTCGTTCAGGCTCGAAAAATCGCCCGAAAGAGAGCTTGCGTTTGCTGAATCCCGTTCTAGCGTTGCCGACCGTGCTTCCACCGCGGATCGACGGGAGTGTTCAATGAACTCAGTTTCCGGTCTATTGAGATTTGCAAACTCCCTCTCAGAGAGAATACTGGCAGAATCATTGGCACCCAAAATTCTCCCCGTTCGTCGGTGTCACCCCGCCGATGGGAAATGATCTCGCAATCCGCCCTCCCTTCGTTTCGCTACGCTCGGAGTATTTCATCCGATAAACTCTCGCAGAGTCGAGCTGGCAATCGATCGCACTGGCGGACAAGCCGTTCGGCGATATGGTTTTCCGCCGTTTGGGTCGGTGATGACATCTCACAGACCGGTGCATTTTTTAAGCGATCGAGAGATTCCATGCGAATATGGGTGGATGCAGATGCTTGTCCGGGGGAAATCAAGGAACTCCTCTTTCGCGCGGCCAAACGGACTCAGACCCGGGTGACCCTCGTCGCCAATCAGCCGATGCACACCCCTGGATCGGAGTTGATTGAAAGCCTCCTGGTTCCTGCGGGGCTCAACGTCGCCGATCAACGGATTGTCGAACTCGTTCAAGCCGGTGACTTGGTGGTGACTGCCGACATCCCCCTCGCGGCGGAGGTTGTGGCTCAGGGGGCACAGGCTCTTGACCCGCGAGGGATCTTGTATACCGAGGAAAACGTCGGCGCCCGCCTCGCCGCGAGAAACCTGATGGATGATCTTCGCGGCGAAGGATTGATCACCGGAGGCCCGTCGAACTTCAACGCCAAGAACCGGCAAGAGTTCGCCAATCAACTTGATCGCTGGTTGACGAAAGCCAAGAGACGGTAGCCTCGGTTCTATTGGGTATCCGGTCCAAACGGAGAATCCCCATCCGCCGATGCGAACATCTCACGGCATCTCCACCGGCGAAAAGATGCCGATCGGGATTGACGGCTCTCAGAGGTTTGGCCGGACAATCGGAACATCCAGCAGGTTGGACATCAGCTCGGCGAAGAGCCGAGATTCGGATTCCTGTGTGCCCGAAAAGTCGAAGGCATAATCGTCCCAGTACAACCAGTCCGGCAGCGAGCCGTCGTTCACGAACGTCCCCTCCCCGACAAAGTCGAATAGGGGGACTTCCTCTTCGCCGACCAGCTTCAATCCGACCGAGAACCGGTCGAAGGTGTCGTGCGTGCTGCGAAAGAGAGACTCAGTTGACAAGTTGGAGTAGCCGTAGGTGATGCCGTTGACGTAACGAAAGGAATAGTTCTTGTGAAACCGCAAGAACCAGAGATACCGGCTGGTCACTCGCACCTTTTCTGACCGGAGATCGATGACGACCGTCCGTAGCGACAGTCCCAACAACAGAACTCGCCACCACCAGGAGGTTGAGGCGACGATTCCCGGGGGGCGTTTCCGGATGACGGGATTCGCGGAGAGAATATGGATCAGAACACCGCCGAGTGAGGACCAGTTTGGAAACCCATCACGATCGATTCTCAATAAATGAGTCTGTGTCCCGATTCAACCAATCCAGGACCACTCGATTCGCCTCAGGAAAGTTCAATCGCGACAACTCCGCGACCGGGA
>JAGQQQ010000188.1 GCA_020426125.1 Planctomycetaceae bacterium | reverse complement strand
GGACTCGCAGGAACGCAAACGTCCCTTCTGGAATGGGAATCATTACTTGCGACGCTCACGCAACTCAAGGCCCTGGACTCCGAAAATCAACAGTTGCCGAGAGTCGCGGTCGCGGCGGGCGACGCTGCGTACGATGCCCAACTCTGGGACGTCGCCGATCAGATTTACGCTTTCGTTCAATCGCTTCCGGAAGATCATCCTTTTGCGATCCCAGCCCGTTCAGGAGCGGCCCATACCACCTACGAACTCGGCCGGTTCGAGAAGTCGGCTGAACTGTTCCAAGCAATCGGCCGAACCCCTGGAATTGACCTGGAATTGAGATCCCATTGTGCCTATATGGTCGCGTTAAGTCTGCGTCAGGCCGGCCGTCTTGATGAATCTCTTGAGCAATTCGAGATTACGGCCAAGGCCTTTCAACGGGAGTCCGCTCCCGAGACGAATGAACAACTTGCGGCTTGTCGCAACGCCTATCGCAGCGCCAAGGGAGGAGCCCGCGTTGCCCGAGAACTGATGAAAACGGAGCAGGCCGATCGGCTTTACGAATCAGCCTTTCAACAGCTGAAGCTGCTCCCGGCCAAAGAACAGAAGGAACTCGATCTGCTGATCAACGAGTGGGCTGATCTGAGCTACAACGCGAAAGACTTTTCCCGATCCGATGAACTGTACCGACTGCTCCTCAAAGAACGTCCAGACAGCGATCTCGCCGATGAGGCCAGATTGATCCTCGCGGAGAGCCTGCGTTTTGACGGGAACCTCACCGCCGCACAGGACGAATTCCAGAAGTTGTTTCTCGATCCTCGGTCAGACGAATTCGTCCGTCAGCGTGCAGTCGTCCATCTGCTGGATCTGCTGGCCGAATCCAAAGACTGGGGGGCCTCGCTCGAATTATCGGAGAAGGTGCTCGGCGAATTTCCTCAGTCAGAACACCGACTGTATACCGAGTATCGCCGTGGGGAGGCGCTGCTCCAACTAAAGAAAACGGACGAAGCGATTCAGCAACTGACTCGGCTCAAGGAGGCTCTGGCGAACGATCTGGGATCGGCACCCGCTTGGTGGCCGGAGACCTGGCTCCTGCTCGCGGAAGCCCAGTTCCTGAAAAAGGACTACTCGAGCATGGATGAGACCCTGGGCGATTTGAATGTTTTGGGGGACGGGTTGCCTGTGCTCTATCGTGCGGAAGCCCTTCGCGGGCGAAGCCTCGAGAGCCGTGCGAGGTTCGATGAAGCCAGGGAGGCCTATCAACGGGTCATTGATTCCCCGGCTGGAAAAGGAACGGAAACCGCCGCGGAAGCGCAATTTCGTATTGCTGAATCTTATCTGAAACAGAACAATCTCCCAACCGCGCTCAAGGAATACATCAAGGTGTTCGTCGGCTACGATGCTCCTCGATTCCAGTCGGCGGCGTTGTATCAGGCGGGGTCCGTTGACGCGACCCTCAAAAACTGGCGCGAAGCAGCGACGACGTTCCGAACGCTGATTGAGAAGTTTCCGGAAAGCGATTTTGCGACGCAGGCCCAATCGGAACTCGAAAAGATCGAAACTGCATTCCCTGAATTGAAAATGGAATCATGACCCAGCACTCCGGGATCTTCAGTGTTCACCTCAAGATGGCCCGCCCGGTGCGAGTGGAGTCTCGCCGACGGGCGATTTGTGTTCTTGGCGGCTTGCTGGTGACCGTTTGGGCATTGTTGAATGGATCGGCAGTCTGGAGCCAAGATGTGCAACTTGGGCAACCAGGTCAGACGATCCCTTCTTCTGGGGATCCCATTCCTCCGCAGATCGGGGGAACAACCATCGCGCCGGCGGATTTGAGTTCCGAAACCCCGGAAGCGGAGGGACTTCCGGTCGACCGTCTTCCCACAAATATCCTTGAGATTGTTCGCTCGTTGAACTACTGGGTCGTCCCGTTTGGAGCGGCCACCTTCATCGCATTGTGGTTTACAACGGAACGCCTCGTGGTCCTCCGCCGGGGCCGCGTGATTCCTAAGCCTTTTGTGAATCGGTTTCTCAAACTGCTCGAGGAAGGAGAACTCGACCGAGAGGAGGCGCTCCAGGTCTGCGAGGAGAATCGGAGTCCCGTGGCGATGGTCTTTGCCCATGGAATCCGGAAATGGGGAAAACCCAGTGTCGAGGTCGAGCAGGCCATCATCGATGGGGGCGAACGGCAGGTTGCTTTCCTCAAAAAGCATCTTCGTGTGATCAATGGAGTCGCGACGGTAACTCCTCTGATCGGGCTGTTGGGGACGGTCTGGGGCATGTTGATTTCTTTTCAAAAAATCGCCGATGCGGGCGACATGGGACGGACAGAGGACTTGGCCTCTGGGATCGCGCTGGCCCTCGTGACGACAGCCACCGGGTTGGTCATCGCGATTCCTTCCCTGATCGCATACATGTATCTCTCCGGCCGCGTCGATGGCCTTGTCATGAAGATGGACGACCTCGCCCAACGAGTGGTCCATCTCATCTCCGCCGAAGGGCTCGCTGAACGCGAGGCCAAACTCCGCAGACTCCCACGAACTCCCCCTGATGGATCGCAGAAGCGGGCCGTCTGACCATCATCGCCGGTTCAGGATTCGGATGGGGCTTCTTTCGCTTCCGTTGAAATCTGTTTGCGGCCTGTTCGAAAAAACAAAATGAGCGAACCGACAGTCAACGCGCTTCCGAGTAGGAACAGCGGAATGGCCTCGGGCTTCGCGGTCAGATAACGCCGAGCACCGGACGAAGATCCCTGGATCAGGACGCTGTGCATTCCTTCTGGATAGTCGCCGTTGACTGGTTCGATGACGAACACCCCTTCCGGGGTGTGGCTCGAAATCGGGCACCCTGGATTCTCTCTTAAGAAACGCAGTTTGCTTTCGTGAATTTCCTTGTCCCGTTTCTTGAGAACTCCCTGCGGAAATCCCGGTCGGGTCAAATCGGGCATCGCCAAAGGGGGAACCGATCCCTCAAGATTCATTGCTGAGGGGACCCAACTGTCCGCCTTGACGCTTCGAACCGGGCTCCCGATGTACCGCACTTCCTCGACCAAAAACGGCAAGGTCCACCGAATCAATCCCACTCCCACGAGAAGAAAAGGGAGTGCGACAAGTTTTCTCATGGTCATGCGTTGTTTCCAATAGTTAAACAACTCGATCAAACCGAATCAGGGTGCCCCTCGAGACGTTTATTCGTCTTGCGACAACACCGCATCCTGAAAGGCGCGGCGCACATCTGATGCATCCGCATTGGGAAAATTCGCCCGCTGGACCATTAGCACGAGAGCTTGCTTTCGATTGGGATCGATCCAGGCCTGAGTACCGTATGCTCCCCCGTGACCGAACGTCCCCGGTGAAAGTTTCTCAGTGACCCCCTGCGGTTTGCGAACGACGCAGCAGCCGAGCCCCCATCCGTTTCCAGCGGTGAATCCCGTGACGACGTCGCCGCTGTGGATTTTTGCGAAGAGTGTGACAGTTTCCGGCTTCAGAATACGCCGTCCATTCAGTTCCCCTTGGTTGAGCAACATGCGACAGAACTGGCCATAGTCGTGGGCGGTGGAAAAGAGGCCTCCATTGGCACGAGGATACCGCTCGCGGCTGGTCGGGCTTTTCCCTCCGAGGATGAAGACTTCCGTGGGTTCGAGCCCGGCCTCCGTTTTCCGGTAGGAGGTCGCGAGCCGGGGCACTTGCTCATCAGTCAAATAAAAGGTCGTGTCCGTCATTCCCAGTGGGGCGAAGAGACGCTGCTTCAGGAACTCCTCAAACGGCATCCCCGATACGACTTCCACAATCCTGGCAGCGGTGTTGATGCCGGTCTGGCAGTACGACCATTTGCTTCCCGGTTCGAAGTTCACCGGGAGTTCGACCGTCAGTTCCACGAGTTCCTGAAGTGACTTGACTTCGTTTTCACGGTCGCGTTTCAGGTCGGACAGCCCTGATGTGTGTGTCAACAAGTTTGTGATCGTGATTTCCACGGGATTTCCCCCGCTGTCCCGGAGACGCTTGAACTCGGGAAGATACTTTGTGACCGAGTCCTCCACGTTCAGCTGCCCCTCTTCGTGCAGCATGCAAACCGCGACGCCTGTGATCGGCTTGGTCATCGAGGCGATCCAAAAGAGATGGTCCGTACGCATGGGAATTTTCTCTTCCACGTCTGCGTATCCCACGGCACTCTCATGCAGCACTCCGTCTGGACCGGTGACCAGTGTGACTGCTCCCGCGATCTCTCCCGCTTCGATGCAATCCGTCATCGCTTGGTCCACACCGGAGATCACAGAATTGCCTGAGGCCGGAGGAATGGCGGCCCCGGACAAAGGCAGCAGGGTCCAAATCAACAGACAAGAACACAGCCGACGGAAGCCATCTCGATTCAAAGACATGGAACGCTCACTTAAAAGTCATCGGAGACTGTCGTTTCAGCAATCGCCCAAAAGATATCAGCCCACCAAGCGGAAACCAACGAATCCGACTGAGGCGTTTCCCCTCAGTGGATTTCCAATCGGCCGGTGGAATCGGCTGCGGCCCGGGACATGCCGTCGGTGTTAAATTGCATCACGATGTCACCCAACAGGTTGACTGCGATGATCCCTCCTCGAACGGGATGTTCCTTGTTCGACAAAATGTCCGCGATCGCACTCTCCAGAGACTCCTGGCGATAGGCCATTCGGGCTGAGATGTCATAGGCGACCGCATTGCGAATGAAGTCCTCGCCAATCCCTGTGCAGGAAACGGCACAGGTCGCGTTGTCCGCATAGGTCCCTGCTCCGGCGATCGGGGAATCGCCGAGTCGACCGAATGTTTTGTTGCTCAGTCCTCCCGTGGACGTGCCGGCGGCAAGATTTCCGTGGATGTCCAAGACGACACATCCGACGGTCCCCATGGAATCGCGATCGGCCTGTTTTCGCTGGGCTTTGATTCGCTCATATTGCTCCTTGCGAAGTTCCGTCGAGAAGTATTCGTTGGGGACCAATTGGATTCGGGGATCTTCGGCGTATTGCTCCGCGAACTTGTCAGCACCTTCGGCAACAAGCAGAACGTGACGGGTGTCGGTCATGACTTTTCGGGCGAGTGAAATGGGATTCTTGGCCGTTGTGATTCCCCCAACGGCCCCGGTCGAGCGGTCACGGCCATCCATAATCGTCGCATCGAGTTCATGGGTCCCTTGGGCATTGAAGACGGCCCCCTTCCCTGCGTTGAAATGAGGCGAGTCTTCAAGAATTCGGATCACAGTTTCCACGGTATCGAGGCTTGACTGACCAGCCTCCAGCATCTCGACACCGGTCGTCAGGGCTTGTCGGAGAACCTTCTGCTGGTCCTCACCAGACGAAGTGGCCCGGCCCGCACCCCCATGAATGGCGATCGCAAATCGCGAGGTCGGTTCGACGCAGTACCCATCGGATGGGTACGAGCCCGATCCAACCAAAACGAGCATCCACAAAACTCGGTTCATCGTTCATCCCCAATTTGGTCTGAGCCACGGATTTGCCGGACATCGTAACCGGGATCGCCACGAAATTCGCCGATATCGCGGGATTTGCGAATTGCAGACGGCTCTTAAATCCGGGAATTTGTGTGGCCCCGAGACCAATGTCGTGAGAATCTGGAATCGAAAGTCCCACGAACACAACCCGGGATGCGATAATTCGACCGGTGCGGATGAAACTGTCAGAGCAGCTTGGCGGTCATGTTTCGGCCGAAGTTGCGAACTGAGTGAGGAGATGAACGATGAGTGATTTCCCAAACTGTCGTGCCGTCGCATTGATGATTGGTCTCGGCGTGAGTGCGGTGGCCACCTTGGGATGGGCCGCTGAGCCAACGCCCGAAGTTCCTGCGGATCAGCAGGCGGACAGCGGCCCGATTTCCCAGGGACCAGGGTTGGGAAGAGGGCGCGGACGGGGGCCCATGGGGAGTTTTCGTCCTGACATGATGACGATCCATGCCATGTTTGACAGCCGCGACAAAATTCAACGCTCCGTGAAACTGTTGCCCGATGGAGCTGAAGCGGTGACGGAATCGGATGACAAGAGGGTCGCGAACCTCCTTCAGGAGCATGTTCCGGCAATGGATGCTCGCGTCGTCGATAACGAGCCGCTCCCGCCCATGACGTTTCATCCCGTCTTCGTCAACCTGATCAAAAATGCAGACAAATACAGTTTGAATTATGAGACAACCGAGAAGGGGATTAAGGTCACCTACAAAGCGGAAGACCCGTTTGTGATTATGCTGGTCCAGGAGCACGCCCAATTGGTGAGCCGATTTCTGAAAAACGGCATGTCTGAGATTCACAAACCGTATGAACTTCCGGAAGTGAAGCCGCAAGAATCTCAGGGAAGCGAATCAAGGTAACGGGGCTTCAAAAACGGTTCGCGGCGCATTTCGCGTGCGCCACGAACCCGTCGGAAGTCTACCATTCGGGCCAGGCTCGGTTCTGTGTCCACGGTGTCCCTGTCGTTCCCCAAGTCGCGATCAAGCCTGCGTCAAAACGGTTGAGCGAAAACCCGCTACGAGGACCAAACCGGTCCGTCGTGAGCGAAGTTTGGGGATACCCATAAGGGAGGTTTGCCGAGTCATTGAGAGGGCCGAAACCAGGAATCCGGTAGCCGTAACCGGGTACGAACCATTTCGGTGACCCCGGATTCTGGGAGGCGTGCCCGAACGCAGGGACAGATCGGTAGGGATGAAAGCCGAGTTGGTCGAGAGAGTAGATGGACGCGTCCTGCGCAAAAACTGCGGGTGTGATTGCCAACCCGGCACAGAAGACGAAGGCAATGCGAGAGAGTGAATTCATTGCGAGTTTCTTTTCAGGGTTTGCCGTGGATGATCGAAGGACATCTGGAAACAGCGCGACGCGAGTCGATGACGACAAAGGAAGTCTATGGAGCGGCGTCGGACGCGCGTGCGATCCCCGGGGATCTGTGGTGTTCGGACAAGACATTGAGAACGGAAACAACTTGCTGTGCGGCTCGGCGAGATTCTCGAACCGCTTCGATCTGTTTCTCGGCAATGTAAAGATTCACCTGGGCAGCTTCCGTTTCGAGCCAGTGTGCGTGGCCCGAGTCGTAGAGGTCGCGAAGCGCCGCGGCTTTCCATTCCCAATACGCCTGCCGAGCCTGAGCCAGGCTTTCCGCTCCCTGGGATTGCTCCAGATGTTGAAAGATGGCGGCGAGACGGTCCCATTGCGTGATCCAGGGCAATTCGGAATTTGGAGGATCGGTGACCGTCAGGGAACGCAGATACTCGATTTGAATCTCGCACTCGTGGGATTGGTCGCGTAATGCATGCAATTCCCATTTGTTGATCTGCAGCAGAAGTTCCTCCCGTTTCCGCTCCTCTCGGAATTCTTCATGCTGCAAGGCCAGCTTCTCGATGGCGTGGAATCTCCCGGTTCGAAGATGGACTGTCCCGGTTGCCCTGCCGATCTCTCCCTGAATCCGATCGTGACGGTGGGTCAGGGTCTCAATTGCCGACGTTCTGGCATGCTGAAGTTGTGCCTGGGTTGGAACACTCGTTGAGACAAATTCCGTCTCCGAAGCCGGCGCCTCGCGAAAGCAAACGATCCAGGTGGGTTCAATGGAATGAAGTTCCGCCAGTGCCACATCCCGTGACAACGTTGCTCGTTCGAGTTCGCGTGGGTTGAAGTAAGGTTCGGAGGAGAGTGCCTGGATGCGATTCACGAGTTCTTGTGCGAAGGCGGATTGCCGACGAATGGCCTCTCGTTGAGCTTCACGTGACATGGAAACCGGCTGGAGCGTTGCGAGTAAGTTCGACCGGATCGGGATCGTGACCTCGCTGAAGGCATCCGTCTCCTGAGTTCCACGGAATCCCGGAATGCGTAAAACAATGGCCGACGCTTCACGAGAAAGGGAGTTTGGTACGTCCTGAACTTTCGAGATGTCGGAAATCTTTGAGGGCGTGGGGGACCGCGTCCTTTGAAAGTTCCATTCCTTTTGCGCGTTTGTTCGTTCCAACGGCGAGGCGTACCCCTCATGAGATAACGATCTCAGGCCCGAGATTTTCCACTCAGCGAGCGCCGCCCTGGCTTCTTGGAGCGTGATCTTTCCGTCAACGGGATCCGAGCCCGGGGATCGTGTCCCTTCCCCCCCGCAAGCCACGTTGGCCGATCGTTCGAGAAAGCTGGGGAACAGACAAACAATGGTCGCCAGAAAAAGGGCGCCATGCCAACTTGACTTTCGAATCGGAGTCGAGTCCATCGAGACACTCATCATGGGGAAGACCTCGGAAAACCTCCCAGACCGCAGATTGGATTCCCAAAGCGCTCGTGCGACGGAAGAACTTCGAAAGAAGGGGAAGTGTCGTGAACTCCACGCCGGGAATTCCGCCCCGTTG
>JAGQQQ010000187.1 GCA_020426125.1 Planctomycetaceae bacterium | reverse complement strand
GGATTTCCGCAGGATTTTGACGTTGTTCGGGTTGACTTGGGGGAATCCAAAAAAAGGGAGCAAGGACTCTGGCAATGAAGCCACTGCTTCGACTAGGCTAAAGGATGCGCCCGGGATTCCGGACGTGGTTTTGTTGATTGACTCGCTGTTGATGATTGTTCTTTTGCATGGAGGCATGAGTGTCTCTGACACAACTGCTGGAAAGTAAGTTTCGTGGTGATATTCGCTTTCGGGGCCAGGCTTATCTTCAGGCCGAGCGAGTGTCCATCGCCCGCGTCACGCCAGATGATTTGCATGCGGTGGTTCGGGACGGTGTGGAATACCATACCCATTTGAACCGCCAAAATGGCGAATTGCGAATGTTTTGTTCCTGTGTGGGGGACAATCAATCGAGGGATCCGTCGTGTAAACACCTTTGGGCCACCATTCTGGCGGTGGACGCGGGCTCCTATCTCTCTGGGATCGCCAAGGCTGGAAGCATTCCAGAGTTTGTGGCGGAGACCAGCTACGAACCGATCGACTTCTCCTCCTGGGATGAGGACGATTTTGAGGAAGGGAACGCATTTCATCCCGCTGAGGCCGTGGCAAGTAAGCCGAAGGTTGCTCGGCGTCAGCAACGCGACTGGGAAACGCGGCTTCAATCCCTGAAGCAACAGATGCCGGCTAGCACGAAAAAGCGGACCGCGGCCGCGGAATCCCGAGAACGCGAGATCTTCTTCGAGATCGACATCGAGGAGAGTGCGACCTCGCGGAAACTCGTGATACAAACGTCTCAGCGGCAACGTCGCAGCAACGGGCAGTGGGGCAAGCTGAAACCGCTCAAAATGCGATCCGGCCGTCTCGAGGAAATCGAGCACGCCGACGATCGAAGGATTCTCGCGTTTCTTGCTGGAGGAACGCCCGAAAGATCGGGTTGGATGGCTCAACAGGCTGAGTTTCAGTCGGCGGTCCACCGATATCAAGTTCCTCATGAGTTGGCGATGATCATCCTCCCGCTGATGGCCAGCTCCAAACGGCTGCGAATTTTGGATGAATCGGAAAAGGAAACGCCGCCGCTGATTTGGGATCAGTCGGATCCGTGGAAATTGTGCCTGAAACTTGTTGAGCACGACGATGAGAGCTGGGAACTCGTGGGACAGATCCGTCGTGAGGATGTCGCCAAGCGGCTCGACGAATGCCAACTGTTGCTGCCTGGCGGATTGGTGATCGTCGAGAACACCATTTCAAAACTCGACGATTTCGGGGCCTTCGACTGGGTCCCGCAGCTCCAGGGAGAAAACAAGATCAAGGCCCAAGCAGGGGACGAGCAGGATCTCGTCGATTGGCTTTTGGATATGCCCAGTCTCCCGCAACTGGACTTTCCGGAGTCATTGCAGCTGGAGGAAGTTCGTCCCGAGCCGGTTCCTCGATTGATTTTCAAGTCTCCATCGAAACGTGGTTGGCGCCATGAACGCATCCATGGCTACATTGAGTTTGATTACTTGGGAACGAAAGTCCGCGGTTCCAACGTTCAATGGGCGATCGTTCAGCGAGACGAAGGGCGTTGTATCCTCCGTGACCAGAAACGCGAAGGAGAGTTATGGGCTCGGCTCGAAGACTTGGGCTTCCGTCGTTTGGTCGATCATCGGATGGCTGTCCATGATGTCGACATTCCCGTGTCAGAACTCGGTCGAGCTGTCCGGTCGTTGATTGGGGAAGGCTGGGAAGTTCATGCGGACGGCCAAACGGTCCGTCAGCCCGCGTCGATGAAATTCAGCGTCCGTTCCGACATCGACTGGTTCGAGCTGACTGCGGATGTGGACTTTGAAGGAAAGAAGGCCAGTTTTCCAGAACTCCTGGCGGCGTTGGCTCGCGGGGACCAGACCATTCGTCTCGATGATGGCTCACTGGGGATTCTCCCAGAAGAGTGGATGGCCCAATACGGCCTGCTTGCCGGACTCGGTACCATTGATGAGGAGGGACTGAAGTTTTCGAATTCGCAGGTCACTCTCCTGGATGCCCTACTTTCCTCGCAGGAATTTGTGGACTTTGACGAGCGGTATCTGGAACTGCGGGCGAAGCTGTCTTCGTTTGAGGGAGTTGAACCTCGTTCGGAACCGGCGACATTCAAGGGGGAATTGCGTCCCTATCAGCGCGAGGGGCTCGGATGGCTCCACTTTCTTCAGGAGTTTGGATTCGGAGGATGCCTCGCAGATGACATGGGATTGGGAAAGACCGTTCAGATGTTGGCACTCATGCAGGAGCGGAAAGAGAGCCGCCGTGAGACAGTGCCGTCTCTCGTCGTCGTTCCCAAATCGTTGATGTTTAACTGGATGCAGGAAAGTCAACGTTTCGCGCCCGCGCTGAAATGCCTTGAGTATTCCGGCGCCGATCGGCACGCCCAAGCGGAATTGATTCCCCGGTCGGATCTCGTTCTGACGACCTACGGCACGCTCCGCCGCGACATCAATAGCCTGAAAGAAATTCAGTTCGACTACGTCGTCCTAGACGAAGCTCAAACAATCAAAAATGCCGCATCACAGGCCGCGAAAGCGTCCCGGCTCCTGAAGGCGAAGCATCGGATCGCTCTGAGCGGAACTCCAATCGAGAACCATCTAGGAGATCTCTGGTCCATCTTCGAATTTCTCAACCCCGGATTGCTCGGAAGAAGTTCGGTCTTCAAAAACAGTTCGACGGAAGGGGCGAACGAGGCGTCTCGGAAAATGATTGCACACGGCGTCCGCCCGTACGTCCTACGCCGCACCAAGGGCCAAGTTGCGAAAGATTTACCCGAAAAATTCGAAGAGACAATTTATTGTAAGATGGGGCCCAAACAGCAGGATTTGTACAACGAACTTCGAGACTACTATCGGGACTCCCTGCTTGGTCTCGTAAAACAGCAGGGAATGGGGAAGACGCGAATGCATGTCCTCGAAGCACTTTTGCGTCTGCGGCAGGCAGCGTGCCATCCCGCGCTGCTCGACCGGGGGAAAGAGGAGGATGCGTACTCCAAACTGGAAGTGTTGTGCCCCCATCTTGAGGAGTTGATAGAGGAAGGACACAAGTCGCTGGTGTTCTCGCAGTTCACAAGCATGCTGGCGATTGTTCGCAAACATCTCGACGAAAGGGGTGTCAAATACGCCTATCTCGACGGCCAGACCCGCAAGCGAAAACAGGTGGTCGAACAATTCCAATCTGATCCTGAGACGCACGTCTTTTTGATTTCGCTCAAAGCCGGAGGACTCGGGTTGAACCTGACCGAAGCAGAGTATGTCTTTCTGCTTGATCCCTGGTGGAATCCGGCCGTCGAAGCGCAGGCCATCGACCGAGCCCATCGTGTGGGACAGACGAAACAGGTCTTCGCCTATCGACTGATCTGCAAGGGGACGGTGGAGGAGAAAATCCTGGAGCTTCAGACGAAGAAACGGGAGCTTGCCGACGCGATTCTCGATGCCGACGGGACTCCTCTATCCGATCTCACGACGGAGGACCTCGAAATGCTGTTGTCCTGATGGGAACTCCCAGCTCTCGATCAGGCCAATCACTTGTGACAGAGAGACCGGAGTTCTCGGTACGCGAATCCGTTCGAGATGAAATCCCCCGCACCCCGCTCGTGAGTCGCGGTGCCTTCGGTCCGCTGATCGGAGATGGGGTTCTCGATCCCGTGAGGGGTGGGTAGACTCTCTCGTATGTTCACGACTGAAGTTTGGTTGACTCCGTTAATCCTCCTCCCAGGGGTAGCGCTTCTCATTATGTCGACATCTGCTCGGTTCGGGCAGGTGCAGACGGAGTTTCATCGACTGCTGGACCACCGGGACGCCCATGCCAGAATCTTGGCGGGCCACTTACTCCAGCGTGCCGCATTGTTTCGAAATGCTCTCGTCTCGTTGTATTCCAGCGTCGGCATGTTTGCGCTGGGAAGTCTACTCGGCGGCGTGGTGAATCTGTGGCGGCCGGAGTCGCTCTGGGTGGTTGGCGGGCTGACAATCTTGGGCATCAGCGGTCTCGTTTATGCGTCAGTGGAATTGATTCGTGAGTCTTTGCTCTGCCTGCAGGTCATTCGAGACCATTCGGAGCAGGTGAAAAACGAATGTCGCCCGGAAGGGTAAAATTCGATTCTCTCGATTCACGAAGGCTGTTCCACGAAAAAGGGGGCTCCAACGAGCGAATTGGAAATCATGGTCGCTTTCTCAGATAGGCCAAACTCCTTGAGTTGGGATCGTCTTTGCGAAAGCCAATCGTGGAGCGTTGATCGGGAATGGGAACGACGCCGTTGCGAAACGTCGGCATCCATTCTTTGTTTTTCCAACTCACGATCGGCGCCCCACGACCAACCCATCGCGAAATCGAGACAGTGATTCATTGGTTGTCCCGAAGTCGCCGATTCTGGTTTCGAGAATCCATTCTTACGGCTTTGCGAGTTCGCGTGACCGCCCGTCAATTTCGAACATTGGGAACGGCAACAGACCACCTGTTCGGCCGTGGAGATGACCAAGCTTGAAGAGGAAGCCCCCGCGTTTCTATTTGCGGGTAGGTGGGCGATTTTATGCGAGGAGGCTTTGAGTCGATTTTGCTAGGATTCCGAAGGCCTGCGTTGGCAGTGTTTGCGCACCCGTCCGTCAGACGCGGCCCGTCCCCGAAGACAAGGTTGCAGAAGAGGGTTCTTTTCATGGCCTGGTATCAACATCAGATCGCATTGCCAAGTTACCGTCGAGGTTTCCATCAGATTACCCGTCATGTGGTTGACGGCATTCCGGAACTTCGAGATGTCCGAGTCGGGCTGTTGCATGTTTTCATCATGCACACGTCCGCTTCGTTAACGATAAACGAAAATGCCGATCCGGATGTGCCGCGTGATTTGGAGTCGTCCTTCAATGCGATTGCTCCGGAGGACTTTCCCTACGTCCATACCTGTGAAGGGTCTGATGACATGCCGGCCCATGTGAAGGCGTCGCTGCTGGGGAG
This sequence comes from Planctomycetaceae bacterium, assembly GCA_020426125.1. GTDB lineage: Bacteria > Planctomycetota > Planctomycetia > Planctomycetales > Planctomycetaceae > HKST-UBA70. The sequence continues at coordinate 7,596 of JAGQQQ010000187.1, read as the reverse complement.
TTCCGTTTCGGTACCGGTCTCTCAGGGGAGGCTTGTTCTCGGGACGTGGCAGGGAATCTTTCTATGTGAGCATCGAAACCGGGGAGGGTCGCGACGACTGACAATCACCCTGCACGGTGAATGAAATGGATGTGAAACGTACCTGACTCGGTTGGAATTGGACGCTTTCATGGGTATTTTGAGGGGGTCCCCCACGAAGGGACGAGTGGAGATGGGGGGAGAAGGTCAGAACCGTATTCACGGAGTGGCTTCCCGCCGTTGTGTGGCTGAGTCAATCGTACCCAAATCGGGAGCCGAGGCGGAAAATGGTGAACATACTCGTCGTTGATGACTCAACAATCGACAGGAAGATTGTGGGGGGGTTGCTAAAGAAAGTTCCCGACTGGGTGATCGATTTTGCCCAGAATGGATTGGAAGCCATGGAGCTGTTGAGGCGGACGGACCGGGACCATCCGGATTTGATCCTGACGGATCTTCAGATGCCCGAGATGAATGGCCTGGAACTGGTAAACGAAGTCCAACAGGAGTGTCCTCTGATTCCCGTTGTCCTCATGACCGCGCAAGGGAGTGAGGCGATTGCGGTCGAGGCCCTTCAGACGGGGGCCTCCAGTTATGTGCCGAAGAAGCAATTAGTGGAAATGTTGATCAAGACGATTCAGCAGGTCCTGTCCGCTTCTGGGGAACGGAAAACAAAAAAGACCCTCGCGGAAAAGATGGAGTCGATCTCCTGTCAGTTCAAGTTGAACAATGATCCTGTGATCCTCACTTCGCTGGTGTCATATATCCAGGGAATTCTCAGTGATATGCAAATCCTGTCTGAGACGGACCGTCTCCGAACGGGAGTGGCTTTGGAGGAAGCGTTGTTAAACGCGGCGTATCACGGCAATCTCGAGGTGAGCAGTGAGCTTCGGGAAGTCGATCATGCTCGATTCTATGATCTCGCGAAGGAACGGACCCAAATTGCCCCCTACATGGACCGCCGCATCCTGGTTGATGTCTCGATCGACCAAGCTGGAATCAGATATCAGGTCCGAGATGAGGGACCCGGCTTTGATCCGTCGACGTTGCCGGATCCCACGGATCCGGCAAATTTGGAACGACCGTGTGGTCGGGGCTTGTTGTTGATGCGGACGTTCATGGACGAAGTGAATTACAACGACTGTGGCAACGAAGTGACCATGCGAAAACGAGCCGTGAAGACGACCTCCTCCTCCTGAATAGGGAAGCGGTCTTGTTCCAAAGGACGTCGATCGTTCCCAGGTTCCCCTTCAAATTTTCCAGCCCGATTGAAAGAGTTGGCCCTATGAAAACGCCCCTTTGTGTGGCACTCGTCCTGACTTGCCTTGTCCCATCGATACTCATTGCGGCGGAGACTTCCGATCTAATCGACTTGGTCCAAGCCATCGGCCACAAGGGAGATGGTCATCCTCGTGCTGTGAAGGCGGCTCGGGAACTGGCCCAGGCACCTTCCGGCGATGCGCTGGAGATTCTTGCGGCCATCGACAACGCCAATCCGCTCGCCGCCAACTGGCTCGCCGGAGCGTTTCAGTCAGTCGCTGATCGCGGCGTGAAATCCGGTGATCTCAAAGCCAACGATTTGAAGAACTTTCTGGGGGAAACGTCTCACGCAGCGATGGCTCGCACGCTCGCCTTTGAATATCTCACCAAAGTCGACAGCGATTCCGGCGAGCAACTGATCCCCCAAATGCTGAATGACCCTGCCCCAGCTCTGCGTCGCAAAGGAGTGGCCTATCACATTGATCTCGCGAAGAAAGCGGAAGGGGATGCCGCCCTGAAGCAATGGAAACGAGCCCTCGATGGCGCGATTGACGAAGACCATGTTGAGGAAATCGCGAAGGCGTTGAAAGATGCAGGTGAAGAGATCGACACCCGCGAGCACTTCGGACTGATCCGGGAGTGGCACGTGATTGGGCCGTTTGACAATCGCGATCAAAAGGGGTTCCCGGTTGCCTATCCTCCCGAGAAGCAGGTCGATCTGGATGCCCAATACGAAGGGATGAAAGGGGAAGTGACCTGGGAATTGCTTTCCTCCGATGAGGATGATGGAGCCTTCGACCTGGCGAAGCTGACCGAGCCACACAAAGGGGCCATTGACTACGCTTATACCGAATTTCAGTCACCCGACGATCTGGACGTCCAGTTCCGGCTTGCGACCCCGAACGCCTGGAAACTTTGGGTGAACGGCCAGGAAGTCTTCGCTCGCGAGGAATACCACCGCGGCATGCGGTTCGACCAGTACATTGTTCCCGGAGAATTGAAGAAGGGGAAGAACACAATCTTGCTCAAGGTCTGCCAGAACGAACAGGAACAAGACTGGGCGCAGCGATGGGCCTTCCAGTTCCGAATCGTCGATCCGAGTGGCCGCGCCGTCCACGAAGCCAAATAGTAGACTGAGTGAACTCCTTGGAGTGCGGCGACTCGTCGCCGCTTTGTTTGGCGGAGCGTGTTGCCTTGTTGTGAACATTGGGACTCGTCAACAAGCCCGGCGATGACGAGCCACCGCACTTCATAGGTTGACTTGTGTGTGAGACACACCCCCGACTCATTCCCCCCAAAATTTTTATCCCTAATCATTTCCCCCCATTGGGATCATTTCTGCTATGACGAGCCGTTTCACGTTGTTCGCTGTTATGGGATCGCTGTCGTTGTCGCTCACCGTCCAGGCGGACTGGCGTCAATTTCGAGGAACGGAAAATTCCGGTCTCTCGGCGATGGACTCGACCGGGGACTGGTCGGGGGAGACGGAAATTGCCTGGGACAGCGGACTTCCCGGACGGGGGCTCGCGTGTCCGATCGTGGTCGGGGACCGTGTTTATGTGACCGCCAGTTCCGGCCCCCGGCAGGAGACGTTGCATGTCCTTTGCTTCTCCACAACAGATGGCAAACAACTCTGGGAGAGATCCTTCCAGGCGACGGGGCGGACGGTCACCCATCCCAAGACAAGTGTCGCCGCCCCCAGCCCAGCGAGTGACGGCGAACGCATCTTCGCCTTTTACTCCAGCAACGATCTGATCTGCCTCGATCTCGATGGAAACCTCCAATGGATGCGAGGATTGACTTACGACTTCCCCAATGCCAGCAACAGCCTCGGCATGTCATCATCGCCGGTCGTCGTCGGGGAGACGGTCATCGTCATGGTTGAGTGCGATGATCAATCGTTCAGTGCTGGGTTGAATGTCGTCACCGGGGAAACCAAATGGCAGATCGACCGGCCACGACGGGCTAACTGGACGTCCCCGGTGATCTGGCCGAGCGATAACCAGGCACAGGTGTTGTTGCAATCGTCCGCAGGTGTGACCGCCGTTGATGCGCAGACGGGTCAGGAACTCTGGACCTATTCCGAAGGGGCGTCCACGATTCCCTCACTGGTCGTCTCGCAGAACATTGCCTATGTGCCATCCAACGGAATCACCGCGCTTCGTCCCGGTGAGAGTTCGTCGACCGAACCCGAGATCGTTTGGCAGGTCGGAAATTTGTCCCCGGGGACAGCGAGTCCGATCGTCTGGGGCGACAAATTGTACGTCATCAGCGGAGCAGGCGTGCTGACGAGTGCCTCTTTGGAAGATGGCAAACGTCTCTGGCAGGCCCGATTGAAGGGGCCCTTCAGTGCGAGTCCGATCATCGCCGGAGGAAAGATTGTGGCCGTCAATGAAGAAGGGTTCGTTCAAGTCGCTGACCCGGACAAAGATGGAGAAACCGTCTCCTCGGTCGAACTGAATGAAACCATCCTTGGAACTCCCGCAGTCTCCGATGGAGCGATCTACGTCCGCGGCGACAACCACCTCTGGAAGATCCTGATGAAATAGCCGCTGAAGTGGGAAGTCGCCCGGGCGAGATCAGGGACTTCCGCATTGCGGAGCGCCGCTGTCACTTTGCGCAACGGACAAATTGCAGGAATCATTGGACTGCGGTGACTCGTCACCGCTTTCCTTTTATCGGAGCTTGGATTCACGAAGGTGTCGGCCTGGAAACACGACGACTGCGTTCGAAAGAAAGCTCCGACGAGTCGGAGCACTCCAAGGGGGAGTTGCGGTTGAAATATGGCTATCCCACTTTCGAAAAACTGACCGTTTTCACTCTCTTATCTCTCATCTCGACTCCCTCCACTTTCCCATAAGAATTCAGCAAGTGCGTCCCGCCAGTCCGGCATCCGAGTCCCCGTAACTTGTTCATACTTCCCGCAGTCGAGCACACTGTATGCGGGACGGCGGGCCTTGGTCGGATACTCGGATGAGGGAATGGGAGTGACCTTCGCTTTCAGTCCCATTATCCGAACCGCTTCGCTCGCGACGTCGTACCATGTGGCTGGGCCAGAATTGGTCAGGTGATAGAGTCCCGACTGATTGCCTCTGATTAGTTGGATGATCCCAGTGGCAACGTGCCGGGTGTATGACGGTGTACAGTGCTGATCGTTGACCACGCGGAGTTCGTCCCGTTCCTTTGCGAGCCGTAACATGGTTGAGACGAAATTTCCTTTGGCACGGGTGGCGTTGTGGCCGTAGAGCCCACAAGTCCGCACGATCAGATGCCGAGGACACACTGCTTGCACAAACTGCTCTCCGGCCAGTTTGCTGATGCCATAGGCTCCGACTGGCCCGGCGAGGTCCGCCTCCCGATAGGGTGTCTTCCGGTCGGCGTCTTGCCCAAAGACATAGTCTGTACTTACGTGGACCAACATCGCGGAGTTCTCGGCGCACCACTTGGCCAGTAGACGCGGTCCTAGAGCATTGACGCGGAACGCCACCTCCGGTTCGTCCTCCGCCTGATCGACCAAGTTATAGGCGGCGCAGTTCACAACGACGTCGGGACCCGCCGAATCCAGCCGGGAGTTCACACATTCGGCGTCGGTGATTTCCATCTCAAAGTGCCCCCAGCCGATTGCGTCCGGCAGTTGCTGAAAGAGATCACTCCCCAACTGTCCCTGCGCCCCGATGATGGCGATCTTCATTGTCTGATCCCTCAACCCTCGTCTCTCAACTCTCAACCATCTCAAGTCAGGCTGATGATCTTCCGCAATTGAATGGCCGGAATGAGCAAGGCCATCATCCCGCAGGCGATCGGTATTCCTGACTCTCCCAGCTTGTACAACACGGCAATCGTATCCAACGTGATCACCGACAGCAGCATCGTTCCGATCACGGGTTTAACCTTCGCAGGGACCGGGTCACGAATCCCTCTGAACGCTCGATAATTGATCGTCCCGGCCACGCCGCCCCACAGAGCAATGAGGAGCCAGAATTGCTGGAATCAGCCCAGGCCGATGAAGATTCCGAACCTCGCCGCCAGTCCGCTGATCCAAAGAACGATCATCACCAGGCCAATGTTGACGAGAGCGAGACCGCCGATGAGCTGATTGCGATTGCTTTGAACGGCCTCGGTACGGGCGTACCAGGTGACGCCGACGATGTAGATTCCCATCGCCGCAGCCATCCAGATCTGAGGCATCTGCCAGACGGCATTGATCAAGATTCCCGAACTACTCGCTCCGAGAAGAATGTTGAGAAACCGGCAACTCCCCATCAACACGGGCCCCAGCGGAGTCTTCTTGAGAACGCCATCATACAGCAGAACGCAGACCGCAATCGCGACGGCAACCAATCCCGACTTCCAGTTCGCGAGAAAAGCAGCCCCGAGCCCGATCGCCATCAACCCCGTCGCAAAGACAATTGCGCCACGCAACGAAACTTCTCCAGACGGAAGCGGTCGGTGCGGACGTTCCTCGGTGTCCTGCTTCACGTCGAAGATGTCGTTCAAGACCATTCCCGAAAGGTACAGTCCGGCCGATGCCAGCAGCAGGAGGAGGAACTCCGGCAACGGATCCAACTCTGGATGCGACAACAGGAATCCGGCAAAGATATCCGCAAGAGCGGTGAAGACCGTCGGGAAACGGCACAGTTTCAGGTAACGCATCGACGGCGAGGGACCTTCAAGGGGTTCGGCTTCTTGAATGACCCTCGAATCCTAACGGGTCCCCCATCGCTCAGTCGAGATACCGGAAGGCGACGCTCCCAAACATCGCTCGAACCACCATTTCCCATGCCTGAGTCGGATCTTCCGCGGACGTGCTGTCCAGGAAACGCTCAATGAGTTGCCGCTCATCGCTGGTCAGCGGACGCCCGAAGCAAGACGCGGAAAGCCATTCCAGGCGGTCCTGGTCCGAATCCCGTTCTCTCAAGATTTGATCCGTGGCGGCGGTCACTCGGTCCTCGACGAAGGGACTGTTCATCATCAACAGGGCTTGAGTCGACAGCGTGGTCGGCGTCCGTTTTCCGATCGGCATGTTGGGGTCAGCAAAGTCAAACGCTGTGAGGATCTCGGGAATCCGATTGCGGAAGATCGGGTGATAAACGGCACGTTGGCCGTATTCGAACTCATAGCCATATTCGGAATTGGTCCCCGATCGGACGGTATTCCCCCTCCCGTCTCCCAGCAGTTCGCCGCTTACTCGCAGCATCGCATCATGTAGACACTCCGCATCAAGACGCCGTCGCCGCTGATGAGTCAATAACCGATTCTCTGGATCCTCCGGCGCAGCGGTACGAGGTGCCGATTCAAGCTGGTAGGTTCGCGACAGCACGATTCTCCGGATCAATCGCTTGATTGACCACTCATCGTTGATGAACTCCGTTGCCAGATGGTCGAGCAACCGCGGGTGAGAGGGGGCCTCCCCCGGAACTCCAAAGTTGTCCACCGTCCGCACCAGCCCTTCTCCAAACAGATGGGACCAGACCCGGTTGACGAGAACGCGTGCCGTCAACGGGTTGTCCGGGCTGGCGATCCATTGCGCGAGTTCCAGCCGACCGCTTTGATCCGAGGGAATCGCGACTGGCTCTGTCTCGACCACACTCAAGAACCCTCGGGGGACAATTTCCCCAAGATGCTTATGATCTCCGCGAATGCAGAGATGGGTGTCCCCCGGGTCCGGTTGCTCTGCGACGGCAATCACAGTCTCAGGAGCGGCCGGTTTTCGCTTTTCGAGTTCATCCAGTTGTCGTCGCAACTCCAACAGGTGTTGTGTTGTCGCCGACAGTTTTTCGGCGATCTCGTCCCCTTTCTGCATGTCATCGGGAAGACGCACGAAACGGACGGCGTCCACAATCGTGGCGAGTTGCTCCGTGGGGCGGATGGACACGGTGGTTTCGCCATCGAGAGAGAAGGTCCCGAGGTCGAGGTAGCTACCGTCGATGGGAGGGGTTTTCCGCTGATCGATGGAACGTTGGGCTTCATTCTCCCCGGACTTCAGCGTCACGTTCGCCTTGGTTGCACGATTGGACGCGGCGGTGTAGGCCACCTGGACTTTGTAGTTCCCACGATCCAGTTTGGTCGTGAACGTCGCGACATGGTCTGGATTGTTGGAGTGCTGATAGCCTTGGCCGACGAATCCTTTGATCGACGTGCTGGGTGTCCATTCGCCGACAAACGTCGCCTCACTGTCGTCGATAACGGTCTTGGGGAGTTTGGCTTCCAGACGTTTCAACTGCTTAGAGACGTTTTCGATCTCGGCATTGAGCCTTTTCTGCTCCGCTTCGAATTCTTCCAAATGGCGCTGATGTTCCGGGGAACGGGGGATGGGCC
>JAGQQQ010000186.1 GCA_020426125.1 Planctomycetaceae bacterium | reverse complement strand
TTTTGGGCTTCAAATGGCGGACGCCCCGAGAGGAGGTAATATGCGACACATCCAAGCGAGTACAGGTCACTCCGAGCATCGACGGGTTCCCCGAGCGCCTGTTCGGGTGACATATACAGCGGCGACCCGGTCACCATGCCGATTTGTGTCAAGTTCATTTCTCCTCGATTCCGTTCCGCGCGAACGAGGCCAAAATCGAGAAGTTTGGCGACATCCCAGCGTCCTCCTCGCTTTGCTGCGAAGATATTCGCGGGTTTGATGTCCCGGTGCACGAGTCCTTGTTCGTGAGCTTCCGTCAGGGCTTCACAAACTTGGCGAAGCAGGAAGATGACCCGCTCCGGCGGAAGCGGTCCGTGCATTGAGACAATTTGGTCGAGGTTGAGCCCGGGAAGGTATTCCATGACGTAGTAGAAAGTGCCATCGCTCGTATGGCCATAATCGAAGATTTCGACAGTATTCCAGTGGCTGAGCTTCGCCGTGGATTGCACCTCCCTTTCGAAACGGGCCAGCGTGTCTTCCTGACTTGTCTGTCCAGGACGGATGAGTTTGATCGCGCAGGGTCTTTTGAGCATAAGATGCTCGGCGAGATAGACTTCCCCCATGCCACCACGTCCCAGCATTCGCCGGAGTCGATACTGACCAAGCTGCCGAGCCTGAAAAGCGGCCGTTCGAAGTGAGCGAATGGTCCGCACACCCCAAACGGCAACGGTTGCTCCGGTGGCCATCACCATGAGCGTCTCCAGCATCACGTATTGCGAGTGGCCGAGACGTTCTCTCACTGCAGTCATTTCCGGAATCGCAAACCAGCCATATGCCAAGACCGCAGCTGGGGCCAAGGCCATTGGCAGAATGACTGCCAAGGCTCTTCTCCAGGAATTCGGCACAAGTAAGGCGTAGGTGAAGATGAGGATCAGCCAAGGGGGGACGAGAGACGGGACGAATCCCTGACGAATCCCGGTTTGCAGGTGATTCCACTCGAACAGCAAAAAAAACGCCGCTGAGGAACCGAAAATCAGAAATTCGGCGAACCGAAGATGCCGCAGCATGATCTGGCAGCCGGTGCAGAGCCGAAGTGCGACGATTCCCACCAAGGCTGTCGTCGCCGCATGGGTCCAAAACAGAAGCCTCTCTTCCCAGATTGGGTCCGGGCTCGGAAGGAGGATCGCCTTGAGTAGGAAGGCCAGATGAGAAACAAACAGGAGGATCGCCACGATTCGCAAGCGATCCCGAAGCAGGCTATTCACCTCTTGAGAGAAGTCGGGGCCACTCCCTTCGATGAGTGCGACAAACGGAGATTTTCGGTCCTGTTCAGACACGACCGAAGGCATCACCACCGTCTGATGAAATGGATCCATCTCCCTGGGGGAATGTGCTGCCGGAGAATCATGGGATTTCGACATGATGCAATGCCATTGATTGCAGGTGCCCAGGGGAACTGGGGGGTAGCGGGCGCGAAACAAATCGAAAAATTCTCGCCTACCCAGTGAAGTCCTTCAGCCATCGCCATCCCCGATGAGATGAATCGCGATTTGACTTGAGGAAGTGAACAATCGCAATTCCAGAATCACGACGACTCCTGTCATCATTCTACGTTCGTCGCGAGTCAATGCCACGACCTCCGCCGACTTTTGGACAAATTCTTTCGGTCGATTGGCGCATGAAAAACGCCGCGGGAAGCACTCTTCCAGCGGCGCGAGAAATCCCATATGTCGGGGTGACCTTTTAACGGGAGGACACCCACTGTACAAAAACGATCGGAAGTTCGGTTTGAGTCCTGGTTTCCGCTTGAACGTCGGTCAACTCATGTCGAGGTGATCGCGAGTTTTTACTCTGTCACCAAGCAAGCCAGAGCCATGGTTGCGGCTTCCTGAACTTCCGGAACGTCTTCGGCGACTGCGTGTTTGAGAGCATCCACCGCGATCTGTCCATGCTCTCCCATTCCGGCGAGGCTCAGTGCCGCGGCGGCGCGAATTTCCGAATCCCCGTCGCTCAAGGAGACAACGAGGGCTTCCGCGGCTGCCGGACGATACTGGTCGTCAACCGCTCCCAGGGAAACGATCGCGAACCATCGATTGTCGACATCTGAACCAATCAGCGCGGATTTCAAAGTTTGAAGGGAATCGGTATCCCCGGGCACAATCCGGAGCAGCGCCTCCGCCGCGAACAGGCTCGTCTGCGACGATTTCGAGTCCCTGAGGCCTTCGAGGGCGAGGCGGGCATCCACCGCCTCAGTGCCAATCTGGCCGAGGAGATAGGTCGCCATGCGGACGACTGTCACATCATCACTGTCCAAGTGGCGGATCAGTGTGTGAACCGAACTCCAGATGTCCCCGTTGATCGCATGAAGCGTCCAAGCTGCCTGAAGGCTCGTCATAGGATCGGGATCATCCAGCATCGAATGGACGACCAACACGGCGGGGCCGGCATCGGCGCCCATTTCCTCCAGCGTCCGAAGTGCCTCACACCGAGTGTCTGGAGATGGGCTTTGAAGCTGCGGGGAGAGTGCCGCAAAGGTTTCCGGTAGGTCCCGGCACAGATCTTCAACGGTGCCATCGAATTCGCGGGAATTGATGTCCTCGGATCGTGCTGGGGAGGCAGACGGGATCGCGTTCGCGATCTCCGCGTCATGCTGAGTTGGCTGCCAGCCATCTGCCAGATCGTAAGGAGACTTCGAGGTCTTCCATCCCCCCTCCGGGACAGGTGAGTCCGGCCCCTGGACAATGAGAGGATTCGCAGGAATGGCGGCTTCTTCGAGAGTCGTGGGGATGTTCTCCGAGACCACTTCGCTTAAGACGACCGCTTGAATCTCGGGGTTTCCGGAATCCGATTGGACCGAATTCTTCCCGATGGCCGGGCGGATCGAAGGAAACTCCGAATCGGAATTTTGAGACGAGGACGCGGTTCGTGCCCATTCTGGAACTTCGGATTCACCGGAATCCAGAGCAACATCCGTTCGAGCCAGTTCTTGATTCAGACCCGACGAGTTGGGGGTGATGAAGTTGCCATCTGGCGTCGTCAACGCCATCTCGGGAGCGAGGTTCTGCACGTTGGACGTTGTTCCGTCCTGAGCGAGCAAGGTGTCATCACCACTCCCAGAGTCCCGGTTCAGGTAGTCGCGACGCAATTTTTGGATCTGAGCGAGACGCTCTTCCGCATCCTGCTCGTAACGATGTGGTTTTCGTGGATAGTAGGAACCGTTGGTTCCTCGCTTCTGAAGGGTGACAATTTCGAGTCGCTCACGAGCTTCCTGGTTGTCCGGCTCTTGGGCCAGCACATGCTCGTACATTTTCGTGGCGAGTTCAATTTTGCCGTCGCGCTCACACTGTCTCGCGGAATCCAGCATTCGTGCGGTCCGATCGACCTCACCGGAATTGGGCTGAGTACGTTGCGCGGTCCAGCGAGATTGTGTCGCACAACCGACGGAAGACGCCATCAAAACCGGCGCTAGCAGCAATGACCATTTGGAAATTCGACGCATCCCTGTCCCCCCCTGAGACGTCTTGTCCCGCAAGTTTCGCGGCGCTCCTCACGAACGGCAAAATGTGAGGAGGGTTGAAGCTACTGGCTTGTCCCAAAGGGGCAATCACTCGGAAACACGGAGTCTCGCGAGTCCCCTGACCGGGACGAATTCCAGCCCGGGATCCGCAACGACTGCCGAAGATCCCGTATTCCAGGCACTTTCAGGAGGATTGGTCTTCCCCCCGATGAATTCTCATTCCGGAGGATGTATCGGTCAGGGGTTTCGTCCTGCTGCATGCAATGCAATGAAAACGGGCTGTTTGCAGGCGATTCTCAGGCAGAATCGTCAAAGTTTAACACCAGATTGCGAGGCCACCAGAAACTTCGGCCGAGGAACCTCAGCTCTTTCCCGGAGTTCGCGGGATTCAAGAGTTTCAAGGGACGCTCCCAAGAACCGCAGCAACTGGTTTCGACTGATCACGCCGAGAAGCCGCCCCTCTTCCAAAACAGGCAGGCGTTCGTGCCAGTTCTCCCGCATCAGGGTTGCGACCTGAAGGAGTGGCGAATCGAGTGTTGCGAAATAGGAGATTGGGGTCTGTAAGCAGGAGACGGGATCCGTGAGATCGCCTCCCATGAGTCGGTACTTGAGAAACTCGCTGGCCGGCACGACGCCAACCCAGGCTTGTTGATGTGCCGTCACGAAGATTTGAGACGTCTCGGCCTCAAGCAGTCTCGTTTCGGCCTTTTCAATGGGGGTGGCGGCGGGAACGGCGACCGCCGGATCAATTCCCACATCTCTTACTCGGTAGGTCATCCCTTGCCGCTCCCGATGTTCTTTCGAGACGCTAAAACAGGTTTCGAGCAGAAAACTCCTGATCGAACCCCCACAACTGAGTTACCGCTTATCGACCTGACCATGGTGCCTGTCTGGCGAGAAGCTCTCATGGGAGAGGTATCGAATTCCCATGAGCTCCAGTCGATTCGGGCAACTATAGCATCGGGGGAATCGAGTTTCGGATTTGAGGAAATTCATGGGACTCGATGGACACCGAAGGACTTCCGGACGGACAAGGAGCAATGAGAGGAATGTTTGCGATGGCCCCGATGATCGAGTCCAATCAGTCAAATGGGCCAATCCCTTCGCATGGGGCAACCGGGGCCCACCGATCGGGGCGCGGAGGGAGGGTTTGTCGATCCGTCAAAAGTGCTCGGTACTTTTTTCAATCCAGCGTGGTGGGAAACGACATCCCTTTCCGCAGCTTCTGCCGCATTTTTCTGGCAACCTCTTGTTCGCAACCGGGATTCGGCGGATAATGCCGAACGGAAATGGAAAACCGGCAGAGATGAACGCGCAGCAAGCCCAAAGAATCCAAGATCTTCTGAATTCCACGGTCATCCTGTGGATTGGCCTGGCAGTTGCGTTGTTCGCCTTGGCCATCGTGATCAAGAGGATTCGGTCCCGGTATCGGGATGGTGATGATCCTGCGGACGAACCGGAGGAAATCATCCGTCAGATGGAAGAAATGCACCGACGTGGTGACCTGACCGAGGAAGAAATCCGATCCATCAAGAGTCGGTATCCAGGCGGGAGTGGGGATCAGGCGGATGGTCCTCGACACCTGCGCAATTCTGCCGATCGTTGACGACGAAAGTTTCCTTGTCATCATCGACGGTCGTCGTGTCTTGCCGAACCACGTCACAACCTGTCGAACCCGTTCATCACGGACGGGACAGTCCACACCCGTTGCTGGTCATGGAGGCGGCACCGGGACGCACGCAGCCGGTTTCCTATTGGACGCCGGTTGAACAATCCGAAGGAACCAGAATGCCCTCCAAGGAACTGAATTCGAGTCGAAAAGGAACGAACAAGAAAAACGCGAATTGCTCCTTTTGCGGAAAGAGCTATCGTGATGTCGGTCCTCTCGTCGAGGGGCCCGGAGATGTCTACATCTGCGGAGAATGCATTGACCTGTGCCAGTCCATTCTCGATCAGGACCGACGTCGCCGTGGGGAAAGCCGAAAGCTGTTCCAGAAGATTCCCACGCCTCGAGATATTGTTGCCCATCTCGATCAGTATATTGTCGGTCAGAACCATGCGAAGCGGACGATGGCTGTCGCCGTCCACAATCACTATAAGCGTCTGACTCTCGCGGAGGACGCGGACAATGAGATTGAGGTCGAGAAGTCGAATATCCTGTTTATCGGACCGACAGGTTCCGGCAAGACCCTGTTGGCCCGCACGATTGCCCACTTCCTGCAGGTTCCCTTTGCGATCGGGGACGCGACGACTTTGACCGAGGCTGGTTACGTCGGCGAGGACGTTGAGAACCTGCTTCTGAAGTTGCTCCACGCCGCCGACTTTGAGATCGAAGCGGCTCAGCGCGGCATTATCTTCATCGATGAAATCGACAAGATTGGCAAGAC
>JAGQQQ010000185.1 GCA_020426125.1 Planctomycetaceae bacterium | reverse complement strand
TAGCGGAAGTGCCGGTCGGCGAAGTTCAAGTACTGTTCCCAGTCGTACCGGGTGATGTCGTGCTTGCCGGTCCGAATGTGGTAGCCGATGCGACCACTTGCACGCGGCTGGTCGACCGCTGGTGGCTCAACAATCGGGGTATCGCCGCCGAGACCATCGGTTCCCAGCAGTCGATAGACAGGGTCGGCATAGACGCAGCTCAGGTATTCCCCTTTGGGGTCGGCCCAGGTGTCTTCGACCGCACTCGCCACGTAGACCGGTCGTGGAGCCATCAGTGCGATCAATTCATGCTGATCGAATGTCAACGCCGCTTCGTTGCTGTTGTATTTGACGAAATTATCACAGAACCAGTGCGGGAACGACGTGTTGATGCGGTGGACCGACTCGCCGATTACTCGCTTGTTGAGCGCCGCCCCGCCGCAGCCAGAGTTGTTCGAGATAACCAGCGCGAACCGCTCATCAGCGGCTCCGGCCCAGAGTGATGTCTTCCCAAGTCGTGAATGCCCCAACACCGCGACATGTTTGGCGTCGATCTGCGGTTCCGTTTCGAGATAGTCCAGTATCCTGCTCAGTCCCCACGCCCAGGCGGCGATGCTGCCCCACTGGTCGGCGGCGGGCTTCGTCTGCCCTTCACCGTAACAGAAAGGATGAATGCCGTTCTGGAATTCGTCGTCAAAGTCGGGATCGATGTCACCGTAGTAAATCGTTCCGAGCGCGTATCCCCGGTCGATGATCATCTCAATCGGCCAGCGGCTGGCGGCGACTCCGCGAGTCTCTTCCGTCGCCGTATGATCAACGACGCCCGGTCCGTTCCGCATCCAATTCGAGTTCAGCATGACATGGGAATCGTCGGTGACGGCATGATTCCCGCGGAAGTTCAATCCTAAAAACGCCGGAGCCGGTTGATCCTGCTTGGGGACATAGAGCAGTAGCGTCATCGTGAGCGGGGAGTCTCCGTCGGCCAGAGTGATCTCGACCTGTTTTTGGATGGCTTTGCCGTTGAAAACGTCCCGCTCTGAGAGAATTTTCGACTCAACTTTGGCAGGAGCTTTCGGAGCCCGACCGTAGACCTGTTCTTCAAAGAGTCTCAACAACTCCGGCCGACGTTTCGAACGCCACTGCTTGGCGGTGGTGATGGCTTCCCCGTCTTCACTTGTGAGCGGATCCGGCAATTTATACGGCGGGATCTTGTCCTCATCGTAAATTGGCTCATCCTGCGCCGACGCGAACGTGGTCAGTGATGAAAAAGACAAAAGGGCCGCGAGTGCCATCAAGAATTTCGAACGCATGGTCTTCCCCGATGAAGAGTTCTGGTGAACGAATTGGGAATCGATGATATCGACTCTCAGGCCAGATCGCCCGTCACCCGATCGGGAAACCACTATTCGCCTGTGTCTCCTACCTGACACAGTCAGTCAGGCATGTTACGGTCTGGAAAGTCCCTGTGCCTGAGGGCGTCACTTGCGGAGGCGAGATGTGTGCGCCAATTTCCAGAATAACACGGACTCCTGCGACCACTGCATGCGGAATGGGAACGAGGACAAAGGCTCGCCGATAACGTATCGGGCCATCGCGAGTTTCTGGATGGCGAAGGGAAGGAGAATTCCATCGTCGCAAGGAGATGTCGACGGGCCAATTCCTGGCCATCGCGGCGGCGAAGCCTGTTCCGCAAGACAAGCCAGCGAGCCATCGCCACTTTCACAGAGCGCGAACGCTAATCAACTGGAGCGGTGTTTTTCTGTTCATCAGCGAATTGCTGAATCATCTGAATGAATGACATCGTCTCATCGACTTCCTCAGCACCGGGAGGAGCGATGTACGAAAACTCTCCGACCCCGATCGGTTGATCAAGTTGAATGTCCGTGAATTCCACTTTCAGGATGGGACGGTATGTCTGCCGTTCCTCGGAGGCAAGTTTGAGGTAGATAAACCTCTCGGGGAACTGGGTTTCTCGATTGAAATAGACACGAACCAGGTCCGGAAGGAATTGGCCGATCTGACCTGCGAATGCTCCCAGTCCGCCCAAGAGTGACTCCTGACGGGCGGGATCCCAGCGGCCCTGGACAACGTCGTAGCTGGCGCCATCGACCGTTTCTTCCCGAACGGCATCCAGAATCATGGAACGTTCAATCGACGCCAACACAGCCGGCAGTCCGCCGATGCCGATTTCGGCCGCCTGAACGGCTTTCGGGACATCAAGGTGGTTACGAGCCTCTCTGAGGATCTTTTCGATGTCGCGTCTGGAAAGTTGTGTTTCCAGAACGGACGTCGCCGCCAAGGAGCCGGCTCCGATCTGTTCGACAACTCTACGGGTGTGCAGGATCTGCCCATCACAAACTTCGAGGAATGTTCCCTGAAGGTCTCCCAACTCCACCCGATACTCCAGTCGGGACCGGAATCCCGCGCCGGACACGTAACGGCCAGTGGACGCGAACTTGTAGTCTCCCAATGAGACTCTTTGTGAAATTGTCGCGCGAACGGACTCCCGTTGAAACAACCGGTCCTGCGCTGATCGAAGGATTTCAATCGCCTCGTCATTTTCTTTCGAGGCAAGTGGTTGCGCCGATTGATCTGGTGTCGGAGACCCTTCCTGCGGAGCTTGCGTTTGCGTTCCCTGCCACGCGGAGACGGCTCGAAATCCGCCCGTCAGGATCAAGACACCCAGGAATGTGAATATGGAGAGTTTTTTCATGATGGCCGGAAAGTACGGGATTTTCCAAAGAAAAGGGTCACAACGATCCGAATAACAGATTGGACTATCAGCCGACACACCCTGCCGTTGTCAGGGGCCGTGTTGGTGGACAGGGAGTCAGGCAATGGATGCCGGCTCGGACAGTGATTCTAGCCGTCTGCGGCGATGTTGGTCGACCGCAAAAATTGAATCGATGCAACGGGACCACAACGGAAGAGGTCAAGCAATGAGACTTTATTTCCTGGCCTTGGGCACGCTGCTCATCGTCTGCGTAGGATGCGCAACGGATGGTCAGCAGGTGTTGAAGAAGAACGAGTATCACGCACCGCCCGCGGAAATGCTGGTGCGTCCCGGCCCGATGGTCGGCGGACCTGGCCCCGGCGTGATGCTGGCCAGTGCTGAAATGCCCGCTGGACCAGCTGGTCCAATTGGTCCTGGTGGACCTGGCTATTCCGGAGGCCCTTACGGATATCCGGGTGGGGAATACTGTCCAGAAGGCCCTGGCCCATACGGACCTCCAGCGGCCTATGCGGCTCCGCGAACCTCTCAGATTCGGTTCCTCGGCCCAGAAGGGATGAGTGTCGGTTGGCAGATCGGCCCCGGTTTCGCCGAGAACCAGTTGATGGCACCCGATCGCTACAACTTCCCACAAGCGGCGACCTACCGCTTGAAGTTCTCCCACATTCCGGGACGGGAAGGTCTCGTCGTCTATCCCTCACTGCACGTCTATCCGACTCACCCGACCACCGCGGCCTACTTGGAGCACAACGCTCTGCCGTTGCGAATCACGGATGAGGACCTCGATCAAGTTGAGACGAACAACTTCGTGACGAAAGTCATTTATCTTCCCGATGCAAAGTATCAGGAACTCGCCATTGCTGGTGTTGAGGAATTGGTGTCAACTCGGTTGGCTCCCGGGCTGGATCCCGTGTCTGAAGCGGATCGTCGAGGAACGATCATGGCAGTCCTCCGCATGGGCAACATGGACCTGGAAATGCCAGGGAGTGCTCCCCCGGCTCACATTGGGCAAGGAAGTTCTCAGCCGCAGTCTGTTCAGCAAACCTCCCATATCGTTCAAGTGGACGGGGAGATGGGACAATTTGTTCCGCCAGTTCCCATCGGAGGCACTCCCTCCGTTCTCGTCCCCGGTGTTCCGGCTGACGTGATGGTGGGTGGTCCTGCTGGTCCTGGTCAGCCCCCGTATGATCCCATCGTCGGTGTCTCCGGCGTGCCGATGTACGGCTACCCCACCACAGGAACGCCGATCGGACTCGCTGGTCCGCCACACATTCCGCTGGGGCGGCCGGCTGGTCTGAAGTCGCACACGATGCGGAACACCACGGACTTCAACGTGGGTAAGCCCGTCGACCATATGCTGATCGATGTCCGTCACGAGCCAGGAATCAGCATGCCTGATCCGGCGAAGTACATCCAGTACACCGAAAAGCATCCGGTCTACCAACAAGGCGAAGTCTCCATGCCCGCCTTCGGAGGCTAATCGCAATCACGCGAAAGCCGGGGCTGGTCCCCGGCTTTCTGTGGTTTGTCGAGACTGAAGTTTTCCGGAGAGACAACAGCCCGGAGAAAGTGACCCCACCCAGGCGGCCCATCTGTCCTCCGCCCTGCGGACGAACATCGAATCTGATCATATGCGACCGATCGTTCTGACAATCACGGCACTGCTTCTGTCGGCCACGGCGTGGTCTCCGGCGTTCGCGCAAAACGGATACTACTATCCGTATTCGCATCGTCAGGCAACGGGCGTCAACGGCCGAGTCTCCGCGTTGACTCGACCCGCGATTGTCCATGCGATTCAGCCGGTTCGCGTGTCACTGCCGACAGAAGGACGAATCACGTTCTATGCGGGCTCTCCTGACAACGCTCAGGTCCAGTCCACTCCGGCTCAGCCAGGAATGGTCCCCGGGCACGTCTATCGCCTCCGAATCAGTGATATGCCGGAGTTCCCCGGCGTGGAGTTGTACCCGACGATTGAGTTGCTGGATCGGCTTCACCCGCCTCAGGGGCTCGCGCAAGAATTCCCGATCCCGATCGAGATTACCGAAGAAGAAATTGAGATCGCCCTCCGAGATCAAATGGTGACCAAGGTTATCTATCTCGAACAGCCCGACCTCGCGAACCCCATCCAACAAGTGGGCGGAGTCCTGACCGAGGATGTCCGTCCCACGGCGAACCTCCTGCAAGTCGCCGATATGAAGGGCCGCCCCATGGCGATTCTTCGCATCGGCGGACGCATTCCGGACCGGCATTCCGCCACCGATGAGTTCTACAGCCGCTCTCCGCTGTTTTGGAATCGCGGACCCTAGTTCAACTTTTTTGCGGACACCAGGACTTGCAATCAAGTTCTTGGGTCGTCGGCCTGTAACTGAAGACAGATTGCGGACCGTATCAACGGGGACATCCCATGAAACGCATGACCTTTGCCCAGTGGATGATTCAGTCTCTTGCTTCCCAGGCTTCAACGAAGCTATTGGTCGCGAGCCTGCTGATGTTCAGTTCTTCCTGTTCCACGGCGCGCAATTATGCCCAGCGTCTGAAACGCGAGAGCCCGGCGGTTGCGGAATCAGAGATCACCGAAGCGGGTTCGGATTCAAGTCCCGTCACGGATTCGTCGCGGGAAGAGCCCCCCGTTGCCAATGCCTCCTCTTCCCGACCCGTTGAAGAGGCCGGGAGTGAGACTCCGGATGTCCGCGAACTGATTGCCGAAGGGCATGACCCCTTCGCTTCCGAGGCGGGGCCAGGATCTGAAATTGAGACAGCCGCAGCCTCCGATGTTCCCGAATTCTCTCTCCAGGAATGGGTTGATGAGGGGAACGAAGCTGCTGCGGCTTCGCCGCAAATGGAGTTCGCCGTAGAGGAGGCTCCCGCCTTTCCTGCGGAAACGGACGTGGCACTGGCCTCTGCGTCTCAGGAGGAAGACTGGGCAACCTACGCTGGAAAGAATTGGGAAGCCACTCCGTTGACGGAACTTGAACACGCTGCCCAGCCACAGACGCTTGAGGGGCCCGTGGAACACTCTCCGGAACCTCGAGTCGCTCTTGCGGGGCCGGAGGGATGGTGCCCGCCTTCGGGAATGGCCGATTGTCCGACGGGTCAGTGTCCTCCGACGCAATGCCCGCCGAATATGGCTTGGGGGCCGGCGGCATTCCCTTCCATCGAAGACCTGAGTGATGAGTATGTCTGCGATGGCGGGGACAAGAAACTTCCCGTCCATTATGAGGGAGACGTCCGTGCGGGACTCGATTCCGAGGACACGGTCGTGGAGTACGTCGACCACACTGGTGAACAGCACGTCAAACCTAGTACCACCGCCTGCCTTTACGCCCCGAGATTTGGCGCCGTTCGGTCATCGACCCTTCCAGAGACGGGCATCACTGTTGACAAGGCTTTGGGCCATCAAGACGACATGAAAGTCGCCGGACTGGATCTCAACACAGCTCTGGATGAACAGACGAGGGCGGATGAAGCCATCGGCATCGAGATGCGGGAACGCGCGAGTGGCCTCGAAGCGAAGGCGGAAGACCAAGGGCTTCACCAGAATCTGATGGCGCTTGATCATGTGAAACTGCAAAACACCTATGAAGACTTCCAGTTCATCCGGGAAGGGCAGTTCGGCAAAGCGGACGAAGCGGTTGTCGGACTTGCGTTGCAGGCTGCCCATGCATGGCTTGACGGCCGCCGACCGGTGATCGTCGCGCATGACCAAGCCGGCCAGATGGTCCAGGCACGGGCGACCGCGCACGACTACACGGCGATTGAAGACCGCCGGAAAAAGGGTGAACTGGTGATTGTCAAAGTCGCCGACAAAGCGGCAGCCCATCCAGGAGAGGAAGTCACGTTCACGATACGATTTGACAATGTTGGCGACCGGGAACTGCTCGGTGTCCGAGTGATCGACAATCTGTCCCCGCGGCTGCAATTTGTTGAGGGGTCCGTGCAGTCTGATCTCGACGGCTTTGTCGACGTCAAGGAAAACGGGGCCGGCGGTCAGTTGTTGACCTTTGAGTTTGATAAACCACTTGAAGGGAAAAGTGGGGGATACTTGTCATTCAAGACGATCGTCCGCTAGACGGGGCTGGGTACGGGAATTGTAGGCAACGTCAGGTTCTCCGCTTGAGTGGGTTCCGTTTCCTCAAAGCGAGTCATTCCCCAAAGATGGATTGGGGCCGGCAAACCTGAGATTCGACCGATTTCGGCAAACCCCGAAGTGAGAGCTTCGGGGTTTGCACTTTTGATGAGCTCAATTGGCCTCGTTCTGGTCGTGCAGTCGCTCGCGAATCAAGGTCGCTCGGGCCGTCTGCCGTTCGGCCGACTCGAGGGTTTCGCCTCTCAACTTCTGCAAATGTGCCGGTTGCGTCTGAATGCAAAGAGCGTTGACCGTTGACAGGGGAATATTGTCAATCAACCCGAGATTGATTCCCATCCTGACGCTGGAAAGAAGTTCCATGGTTTCTTCGGTGGAGATCCGTCGGGCATTGGCCAGGACACCCATCGCGCGGGAAACCTGATCGTGTAGTCTTTGGCGGTCCCCTTTGATCAAGGCATGCCTGGCTTTCCTTTCATAATCCAGGATGTCCGGGACCACCCTTTTGACGTTTTGAATAATCTGCTCCTCGGACTTCCCCAATGTGATCTGATTGGAAATCTGGTAGAAGTCCCCCATCGCTTGGCTTCCCTCGCCGTACAGACCTCGGACAGCGAGATTCATCTTGTGCATCGCCTGAAAGACCTTTTGGATCTCCTTGGTGATCACCAAGGCGGGGAGGTGCAACATGACGCTGACTCGCATTCCCGTTCCCACATTGGTGGGACACGATGTGAGGTACCCAAACTCATCGTGAAATGCGAACTGGACACGTTCCTCGATGCCCACGTCAATTCGGGAGATCTCGTCCCAGCAAGAGTCCAGTGCATAGCCGCTACGGAGGACCTGCATTCGCAGGTGGTCCTCCTCATTGATCATGAGGCTGACGGTTTCCTTTGGCCCAATGCACGCCCCGCGCGGACCGGATGACTCGGCATGCTCTCGACTGATCAGTTGCCTTTCCACGAGAAATTGGCGGTCCAGTTTGTTGAGATCCTCAATGTCGACAAACGACAACGGAGGATCATTCGCAAGATCTGCGATGTGGTCGCGTAGAATGCCAGCGATTTCCCGCCGTGACGCTTCCGAGGCACGACTGGGGAAATGATATCCCGCGACGTTTCGAGCAAGGCGGATGCGACTCGATACAATGATGTCCGATTCAGGGCCGATTCCTCGAAGCCATTCTCCGCTGGTTTCGATCAGTTCATTCAGGTTCACTTCCTTGGGCTCCTTCGAGATTGCCGGTGCGGAATCTCAATTGTCGCGATCCGCGGCGATGGAAGCAATCTCGCGAGCATGATCCCCGTATGGCGAAGAAAACAATGGAAGCGTGTTCACTCGCGTTTCGCTGGAGACCGACCAGTCACTTCTTCTCATCGTCGCCATTTGGGAATAGAGTGGTCATGGGGACGGAGCCCCGAAGAAAATTTTCCAGTTGAGTTCAAATACGATGTGAATGACAACCTGCCCCCAGGGGAAAGTGACCGTCCAAGACATTCCGGAGTCTAATCGCTGGCCCGTCGAAAAAGACTCGGTGGCTCCCATGACGGCGATTTGACCCCAGCCACACGCCCCTTCAATCAAATCGGCTCATGAGTTTCTCATCCAAGTGAGCGCTTTGGCTTGAGACGCTCGCGACGTTTTCCAGAGACCTGCGCAAGAGTTCTGACACGAGTTCAGTATTTCCAGAATCGAGCAGTTCACGGGCAAGTCGTATCTGGATCTCTGCTGCGCTGATCGGAGTTTCCCCGGGTTTTAGGCTGGCCAGAAGCGAGATCAATTTGGCTGCTCTGGAACATTCCAAAGGGTTGGTCGAGGGCGAGATTACGTAACAGACCGCTCCCAGTTGTTGGGCGGCGAGGCGAAATGTTTCCGCATCCCGGACCTGACACACAACTGGCCGCTCTTCCAATATGTCATCGACGGCCGCCTTCGCTTCACGTAATCCCAGCCCGGCCTTCGCTTGGAGAAGATGGTTCATCGCCACTTTCTGAAAGCCCGGTTTCCACCCCAAAATCAAAACCTGCGACATCTGATCACCTCTCATTCACATGGCCGATGACTGGTCTGGAAGATAGCGAATAGTCTTCCGGATCGAATTTGCGGCTTGGCGACATCAAGCCACAAGTTCCGTGCGTTTGCCCATGCCGCGGTCCATGTTGAAGTCCATGCGGTGTTTCATCACGAATCGGTTCGAGAAAAAGTCGATCGCGAGTCGCCCTCTGCGTCTCTTTCTTTCTCCGCGACCCCTGCGTTCCGCATATTGCTCCAATGCGCGCAAGTCAGAAAGGGATTTTCCTATGAATTACAGATAAGGTTGTGTTTCTGAGTCGCGAGAATCCGAAAGACTCATCGCCGTTTATGACGAGACGATAGCGCCTGATCTACGGTCTAGGAAGCAAAGCGAACTGACGTCCTTCGCTCGTCATAAATTCGGTCATCGCTGGGGTGCGGGGCGGTCGGCGACCTTTTTGAGGTATTCTTCCACCGCCTGGCGATAGTGTGGGGGGAACTGGCGGTCGAGGAGGTTCTTCGCGGCTTCCTTGGCCTTTGGAGGAAGATCTCCCCAGTTATCCTTATGTCCGAGGTCTTTCTTGTCCGTTTCTCCGCGGCCTCGGACTCCTCCCAAGTAGGAATCTTCCGCTCCTTTTGAAGGGCTCGCGGAACCGGAACCAGCGGCGGAACTGGAGCTTTGCTGCTGTTGCTGGTCTTCCATCTGCTTGATTAGCTTATCCAGCGTGGCGATGATCTTCTCTTCCACTTCCTGCACGCCATCGTCCGTTTTCCCCAAGGACAATCGGCGTTCGACGTCCTTCATCTGACGGGCCACTTCGCTGAGGGACTCTTCTTCGACGGACTCCAAATCCTCTCTCATCAGAGCTGCCAGTTTCTCGTACCGGACCGGGACCGCCTCTGTCCGATTGGTGAGTAAGTCGAGTGTTTTCAGGCCGTCTTCACGAATCAACAGATGGTGCTCGCAAACTGCCTTTTGAAACAGACAACCGGCTGGATCGACGACGTAATGCAGGTCCACTCCTTTGAGAAGTTCCAACGCTTCATTGTAGGCCGAGAGCATCGTGAGATGCTTACCCAGGAAGTAGCGGACGTTGTTCGTCAATAATGGTTCGCTTCGGTCCCGCGTTCCCGACGGAACCTGAAGACTCAGAAGTGTGGGAGAGACGTTCCAATCGCAGGCATCCACCAGGGCGCGGACATCTTCGTCGGCCA
>JAGQQQ010000184.1 GCA_020426125.1 Planctomycetaceae bacterium | reverse complement strand
GGCCCGTGTTGGGGTTGACGGTTGGAGGTCCCAACTTCGGGACCTGCCGGACGAAGACATCGCTTGCTTCCACCCGATACTTTGGAAACCCAAACTCACTTGTTGTGAAGAAGGCATTCTTTGCGTGGAAATTGGTTTCGGAATATTGCCGAAGTTCGGCCGCCCTTAAACGCAGGGTCCCTTCGTAGTCCGAGAGAAAGGATCGGATCTCCGCGTTCATCAACAGGCCACGACGCTGATTAATGTCATAAAAGGCATGTGACGCCCGGACAAGGTTGGAACCCTGGCGCACGACAATGTTCCCCTCAAGATAGATTTGCAAGGGGGTGGTCTCATCAATCTCGAAGTTGCTGAAGTTTCCAGATTGACTGGCATCCGTCCATAAAATGGCTCGATCGGCGGTGAGGTCGACGCGCGTGACAATTGTCTGACCATCGACTTGAAGTGGGACATTGTCGACAACGATGTTCACTCCGCCGGTGACCGTCATCACGTACTCCGGGGGAATGGATGCCTCGGAGAGTTCCCCTTTCCATTGGAGCCGATCTCCGAGAAACCGAGGACTGATGGTGACATTCCGCCGAAAACGGGGAGTCAACGGCGGAGGCTGGTACTCCGGCAACGGCGGTGCGGACGGGACGGGAGACGGGGGCAAATACTGAGCCTGTTGCACCGTCGCAACACCGGCGGATTCTCCCCCCTGAAGGCGACGTGTGATCGCCCGCTTGTAGAAACGGTCTTCGGTTGGTGGCACAACGGGTAGAGAGTTGGGGCCCTGGATCTGAACGGAACTGGACGTCGATAGCTCAAGCAGGGCACTGTGAGTGGTGTCCTGATGAACGGGACCACGAAAACGGACCGGCGAATCGAAATTGCCCTCGAGATAAACAAGGACTCGATTCGGACCCCCATCGGTCGCGAATTGCTCCCAGATCACGGCCAATGGTGCGGTCCAGGTCTTTCCCGCTTGATGAATCCGGCTAAGGCCGCGAAGGATTCGGACACGCTCTCCCTGTTCCTCAAAAGTTGTTGAGTAGGGTGTTTCAATGACAATGGCGTCCATCAATGCCCGGTTGGAATTCCCGGGACCACTTTGGGCTGACGGAGATTCGTTGGGGGTCTTCACAATCTGTTCCGAGACGGACTGCGCGAACGCTGGGACCGTCATCATCAGCCAGTAGGCGAGGACGAGCAGCGAACACCTTGCATCTTGCAGTCGGTGGGACAGCACGCGAAATCCATTCGCGAAGGAAGGGAACGGGTTGGAAAGTTACAAACAGGTGCGGTTCATCGCGGGACCGTGCGATCGAGGATCGTGCGATGGAAGGAGGTCAGCCAACCGGGTTGGGGAAGGGCCACGGGAATTCGTTTGTGTAACGAAATGGGAGATGACGCAGGGACAACCGTGGAGGCAGGGGGAAAGGTTTTTCGAAATTTCCCGCGAAGTATAAGGCTGAATAAAATTTTGAGTCAATAACGGTCAATTTCCTTTGACGCCCGGGCGTTTTCCGGAAGGAGTTGTCGGAAATCCAGGTTGACCCCAACCGCCGATCAGCGGTATGACTTTTGTATCCCGTTGGGGGTAAGGAATTGCTGGAAGAACCCGATTCCTCCCCAGCTTCCCTTTGTTGCCATCCTCCCAACGAGATCCGACGGTTCCGTCAATCCCCCTGATTGCGATCGAATCTGTTCAGTCGCATGATCCCTGTTCCATCTCATGGTTCCTACCCCTCAACGACTGGCCCACTGGATGGCCATACTGGTCTTCGCCACCAGTTTGGCGACGTGGCAGTCCGCGCTGGGACAATGGGCGGAAAACCGGAAAATCGGACCGTTTCAGCTGCGTTCCGAGTTCGCGCTGAGTGATGAACAGGGGCAGGAACTGCTTCGGGAAATGTCCCGTTTGCAGGATGATGTGGAACAGATGCTCGGATTGAAGACGGGACTGGATCCGATCGAAGTCAATCTGTTTCGGACGAAATCCTCTTATCAGAATTACCTCAAGGTCCGAGTGCCCGAAGGCGTTTCCCGCCCGGCCCTGTTTGTTCGCGGAACGGATATGGGCCGCGTCTACGTGTATCGTCACTGGGGGTTTGAACAGGACCTTCGACATGAATGCACTCACGCGGTCTTGCATAACACGATGCCGTATGTCCCGCTGTGGCTCGATGAGGGGCTGGCTGAGTACTTTGAAGTCCCAGCCAGCCATCGCCCCTCGGGCAACGACCATCTGAATTCCATGAAAAAGAAAATTCTGTTCGGCTGGAAACCGGACCTGCGACGGCTCGAACAACTCGGAAGCCTCCGGGAAATGGACGGCGATGACTATCGTGAAAGCTGGGCGTGGGTGCACTTCATGATGCATGGACCGCCGGAGGTTCGCCAAGTGCTTGCCGACTATCTGTACGACATTCAACATGGAAATCTCGCCGGCAAATTGAGCGATCGCTTGTTTGCCAAACATCCAGACGCTCCACGGCGCCTGGTCTCCCACATCCGCCAATGGCGGTAAGTTTCTCTCTCTCTCGAAAAGGATTTCACTCATGCAAGGATTGCGACAAAGCACGGCTTTTGTGCTCATGCTGTCGATCGGTCTTGTCATCGCTCCCTGTGCCCACGCGGAGAATCCCGTGGCTCCGGTGCATGACAAGGCATCGGTGATGGACGTGGCCCTGGATGCCAATGGTGTCCTCACTGGCCAATTGGTGGATGGGGCAGGACAACAGATTGATAATGCCCAAATTGCCGTCTGGCAGGCGGATCAGCAGCTTGGCACCCTGATGACGGGAGCCGAAGGACAATTCCGGATCCGGGGGATGAAGTCAGGAATTTATCGACTGGACTGCCCGGGGAATTCGGTGATGTGCCGTGTCTGGCCGGAAGAGATCGCTCCCCCCACTGCGAGAAATGCCGTCGTCATGGTGACCGGAGATGGGGTCGCACGAGGCCAATATGGCTGTTTTGATCCCATCACCACTGCCGCCCTGGTGCTGGGGATTGCCGGTGTCACTTTGACCGCGATCACGCTCGCAAAAGTCAATGATCTGGAAGATGATGTGGCCAGATTGCGGAGTCCCTAGACGGATCGGGACGAGTTGTAATCCCTCTTGCAGACGGCACAGGGAAAGGCTCTTCGGCTGCAGAGTTGGTCAAAGGCTGGCCAGACGGCCGTCCGGTGCTGCTATACTATTTGAGGTCTTGGCACCTCGTAGTTCGTGTTCGGGCTGCGAGGTGTTTTTCAGGGATTCTGCCCGATTTTCCCTCAGCCACACGGACAGTGACGTGTGAGATGGTGCGTGACCATGATTGAACTGCCAACCTTGACCAGACTTCGACTCCCTGGCCACAGTCGCTGTCTGTCGTCGATCCAGATGGGTTTCCTGCTGAGTTTCGCGATCGGAATCTGCCGTTCCCCCCTGGCCTTGGCTCAGGAGTCGCAGAAAGAACACCCGCTGATTCCTGCGATCAAACTCACACAACAGTCGCAGGCGGTCCTGAACCAGGTTCAGGACTACGAAGCGACGCTGATCAAACGGGAACGAGTCAAAGGACAGTTGCTTGCTCAACGGATCTTTATGAAATTGCGACCGAGGCCGTTCAGTGTCTACATGAAATTCGAGGAACCTCACGCGGGACGGGAGGTCCTGTATGTGCACGGGAAGAACAACAATCAACTCGCGGTTCATGAAGCCAGCGGGCTGACAGCCATCGTCGGAACCGTCAACCTGGATCCCGCGAGTCCGACCGCCATGGCGGAAAACCGGCATCCGATCACCCACGTGGGCATGCATAACATGCTCGCGATGCTTCTCGAACAATGGGAACTGGAATCCAAGTACGGCGAAATCGACGTCCAGTATTATCCCAATGCCAAACTTGGAAACGCGGAGTGCGAGGTCATCGAAGTGACCCATCCTCGTCCCCGGAAACAATTCAATTACCACAAAACCCGGCTGTACCTCGAAAAACAGTCGCGGTTGCCAATCCGGATCGAGAACTACGACTTTCCTCGCACGGAAGGGGAACGTCCTCCCCTCGCGGAGGAGTACACCTACCTGAATGTCAAAGCCAACATCGGATTGACCGATGCCGACTTTGACCAAGGAAACCCGAAGTACAACTTTTGATCGGAACGGGATTCGGGATTCGGGATTCGGGAGTCGGATTCCGGATGAGCCTGAAAGGGAAGCCCGTCCCACGGGTAAGGCCATCGCGGAGTTCGCGAGATTCTCTGTCCCCCCAACTATTCCCCGAACTCTCCGTCTCGAAGCCCCGCCTTCTCGAGGGTTTCGGCAATCGAAACGGGAACGCCGTCTTGCCGTTTGCTTTCGTCGGCTGCTTCCATGAAGGCATAAAGCTCGACTGTCTCACGAGCACTCACAGGTGGCTTCCCTCCCTGGAAGAACTTCACGATCTCGACAACGAGTGGCGCGTATCCAGCGTACGGACCGATCTCCTCAATTTGTTTCTTGGTGTACACCGTTCCGCCGTACCCGAGTTTGCTGGCACGGATCCCCCGGAATGTTCCGATGCGGCCATCACTCCATTTGCCAACGACCGAGTCACTGTACTCGGTCGATGTTCGAGTCACGGTCTCACAGCCTGGCCCCATGACCGTATAAAGCGATTCGACGCCGTGAATCCCGTACCAGAAAAGATCGGGATGCGTCGGTTCCAGGGACGCGGGGCTGTAGGTGTCGCAACCGGTCACTTCGCCATATTCCCCCGCACGAGCAGCGAGGGCTCCGGGAACGAATCGCAGGGACGAACTTGAGAACACGGGAACCCCTGCCGCCTCGGCTTCCCGATAAATCAGAATCGCATCCTTCAGGGATCCAGCGACAGGTTTGTCGATGAACATCGGCTTTTTCGCGGCAATCACCTGTCGAGCCTGTTCCAGATGGGGGCGGCCGTCGTTGGTCTCGAGTAACACCGCATCGACTCGACTCAGGAGCGTCTCAATTGAGTCCACGACTTCGACGCCCAGTTCCTGAATCTGTTCGGTGTACTGGGGAATTCGACTGACACTCGACTCGATATCGGGACTTCCGTGCGGAAAGGCGCAGACCACTTTGCAACCGGGGACATGGTCTTTGTTGCTTTCGTCGTTCAGGAGTTTGGTAAAGGCGATGGCATGGGACGTGTCGAGACCAATGACCCCGACACGGATCACCTGGGAATCCGATTGTCCGAAAGACGGATTGGTCATCGTCAACAAACTCCCTCCGATTAAAGCGACTGTCACGAGCAGGCGAATGGGCATTGTTCTCAGTTCCTCAGGGGGTGTCGATCAAGATGGCTCACGCGAAGCCATGTCATTTAGATTCGAATAAAAATCCGCTGCCGATACAACCAGTAGCAGAGCAGCCAGATCACAGCCAAGGCTGACACAGACGTAATCAACGGCTCAAAAACGTCCGCGAGAATTTTGCCCGCTTCGATCGAGTCGACTCCCCAGACCTTCGTTGCGCCGATGGGCTCGGCGATCCGTTCCAGCAACCGGGAAATCGCCCAGCCGAAATGGATGTCAACGACTTTGTCCGCCAGCCAGGTTCGGGCGAGTTGTCCGGTCATGTAAACAAAGATGGAATTCATCCCCACCACGACCAATGGAAACGCCATTCGCTTCAGTGGCAACAAGTCAAAGAGGAGATAGAAGAGGGCCAGCATTCCCATCACATAGCCCCCGCTGAACAGCACCCACGCGGGCGTCCAGATTCGTTTCACAATAGGGCAACAGGTCGCTCCAGCGGCAACTCCCAATGCCAGACATCCCAAGGCTCCGCCAACAAGATAGAAAAACTTTCTTCTGGGGGGAACAGCCGACAGCAACAGTTGGCCACAGAACAGACCCAGCAACATCGTCGCCATCGAAGGCACAAAGTTCAGCGTCTGATACCCGCCTCCATTGAACAGAAACGGGTCGTCGGATTGAGGTCTCGGCAAGACGTTCAACGCCCAGACGTCGAAGTCATGAAACGCGTTGCCATTTTTGGACCATTGCTGATAGGGCGGTGCGAAGATTTCAGCCTTCTCATAGGAGGCATTGACTTCTTCCGGATCATAGGCCGACCCGATCTGTTCCAGCAGTTCCTGGCGATTCATCGTCTCACGGTTCAGTTCGATCTCCCCCAGTGGAGGTGGCTCATAAACATGAACCCCAATCCAGGTTCCCACGAGGATGACGGCGAAACCCGTGACTTGCATCCAATGAGGACGTTGCGCGAGCAGATACACGAAAAAATACCCCAGTCCAATCTGAGCCAGCACGTTGGTAAAAATCCAATTTGTGCTCTCGTATTGCTGGGAATACAGAAATACCCCCAGCGAGATGAGGACGACTGCTCGAACGGTCGCGTGAATGGTTCGCTTCCAGGGTGACTGGCCTACTCCCTCGCGGCGACGATAGGAAAACGGCATCGCGACGCCAACCATGAACATGAAAGCGGGTTGGATTAAGTCCCAGAATGAGACCTTGAACCGCATCCAGGGATTTCCCTCACGGGCGTCGAGTGACCCATAGGCATAATTACTCTGCCACGGAGGGTGATCGAAGTGAAAAGCGAGCCGTTCGAATTGGTCCCGGGAAACCAGTTCCCAAAGCCGGCTTTCCTCTGGTTGCCGGGCCATCCGTCCCAAGCCAAATCCGCTCGCCGCGAGGAGGATCATGATGAATCCCCTGTAAGCGTCCAAGGAGACCAGTCGAGGAACCGGTTGGGGACGGGACGTCTTTTTCCCCTCCTCCGAGGGAGGAGATGGAGGAGGCAACTCGGAGGCGGGCTTCCTCTCGTGGCTCGATTGCAACTCTTCAACAATCTTATAACTCATGGAAACCTCTTCCGTTTTCCCCGAATGTCGAGAGGATGGGGTGCCGACTCTCAGGTTGTAGCATGTCGGGTGGCGATTGTGATCTCATCCCTGGGGCCGGTCCAGGAACTTTTCAAGTCACCACATTCTGAATTGAGGGTCGCTTGACGATTGAGCGACATCCTCTCTGACCTCAACCGGGGCATGTCCTCAACTCCTGTTTCGAGTGAGGCAGGACGGGGACATGCGGAATCGTGACGGGCAACCTTGCAGGCTCCCCGGAACTCGTCTTAAATTGCGTGACTGAAGCAACCAATTCCTTCCCTTATAAACACCACTTTGGTGACATGTCCAAGTCTACAGATATTCGCGTTGTCGATGCGGCGATTTCTTTTGAGGACCATCCTTTCCGGACACCGCTGAAGTTTGGCGGGCGGGTGATGGACCGGCACCGCCTGATGAACGTGCAGGTGACGGTGGAATCTCGGGATGGCCATCGGGCCGAAGGTTTCGGCAGTATGCCGGTCGGGCAGGTTTGGGCTTGGCCATCGGAGTCCGTGACTCCTGATGAAGCGGAAGCGGCCATGTGCGACTTCGCCGAACAGGTCGTCCGTTTGACCGATGCGATCGATGAGTTTGGACATGCCATCGACATCATCTATCACGTCTCGGCCGAGTATCACCACTTGGGGAAGGTGATCGCCAACGAGCGGAAACTGAGTGAACCGGTTCCCGAGTTGGCCCAACTCGTCGCGGCGAGTCCGCTTGATGCCGCCGTTCACGATGCTTATGGAAAGGTGAACGAAGCGAACAGCTTCAATGTCCTTTCCCAGAAATTCATGAACGAGGATTTGGCCTATTATCTTGACGACCAATTCTCAGGGGAATTTCTCGACCAGTACACACTCCGTGAACCGAAACCCAGGATGCCGTTATACCACCTCGTCGGAGCCTTGGACCCTTTGAGCGATGCCGATGTCACGGATCGGATTGATGATGAGCTTCCGATGACGTTGCCCGAGTGGATCCTTGCCGATGGCCTCACGCATCTGAAGATCAAACTCAACGGTGACAATCTCGATTGGGATGTCGACCGGGTGCTTGCGATTGATCAGATCACCGGGGAGACGCAACAGCAGCGTGGCTGCGCGGAGTGGTTTTACTCCACGGACTTCAATGAAAAGTGCGCGAATGTGGACTACGTGTTGGAGTTCCTGCGCAAGATTCAAGAGCGAAACCCGCAGGCGTACGATCGTATTCAGTATATCGAGCAGCCGACCCATCGTGATTTGAAGGCTCATCCCGAAAACAAGATGCACAAGGCGGCGGAACTCAAGCCGGTGGTCATTGATGAGTCGCTGATCGACTATGAGGC
>JAGQQQ010000183.1 GCA_020426125.1 Planctomycetaceae bacterium | reverse complement strand
ATCGTTCCCGAACGGGGCGCACGGTTGGGCAACTTCGCGGTGACGGATGTCTCCCCGGGGGAAACGTGGGTCACCGTGACGGAGTGGATGCAGCCCAAGGGAGTGGAGCAACATGGCAGCGACAACTCCGTCTACGTGGCTCGCGTCTTCTGGTCCAAGCCGAATCACCTGGCGGAGGACAGATCCCTTCCGGGTTCCTTGGTCCCTATCGCCCAGCCTCCAGTCGAGTTCGAAAATGAATACGGCGACTATCGCTCCCCCCTGCTGTTTGCCGATGGCCGCAAAGTGCAATCTCCCAAGGACTGGCCACAACGGCGAATGGAACTTCGTCAGGAATGGATGAGTCTGCTGGGAGAGTGGCCTCCCCTGATCACGGACCCCCAGATCGAAGTGTTAAGCGAAGAGCGTCGTGAGAACTTCACACAACAACAGATCCGGTTTGCCTGGACCCCCAAGGAAAAGACGACGGGTTATCTCTTGATTCCGGATGGGGAAGGCCCGTTTCCCGGGGTCGTGACGGTGTTTTATGAACCCGAGACAGCCATCGGACGCGGACGGGAGAACCGTGACTTTGCGTATCAGTTGGCCAAACGGGGATTCGTGGCTTTGTCCATCGGGACGACCGAAGCGTCCGAAGCTCAGACCTATGCCCTGTACTATCCCAGTATTGACGATGCGAAGGTTCAGCCGCTATCCATGTTGGGCTATGCCGCCGCGAATGCTTGGCACGTGTTGGCGGCGCGCGAAGATGTTGATCGTGAACGGATCGGCATCGTCGGGCATTCCTTTGGCGGGAAGTGGGCGATGTTCGCATCCTGCTTGTTCGACGAATTCGCCTGTGCGGCCTGGTCTGATCCCGGGATCGTGTTCGCGGACGACCGTCCCAGCATCAATTACTGGGAGCCTTGGTATCTGGGATATCATCCGAAGCCTTGGCGGAAACGAGGGCTCATCACCGAGGAGAATCCAGCGCAGGGACTCTATCCGCGACTTCGCGAGATGGGCAGAGACCTCCATGAACTGCACGCACTGATGGCTCCCCGGCCGTTTCTGGTCTCAGGGGGATCGGAGGATCCGCCTGAGCGCTGGGTTCCGCTCAATCATAGCCGCGATGTCAACCGGTTACTGGGATACGAGGGGCGAGTGATGATGACAAACCGTCCGGAGCATTCCCCGAATCGGGAGTCCAATGAAGTCATCTATCAGTTCTTCGAACACTTTCTCAAATAGCAAAAGCGGCGAATGTCCCAGTGACATTCGCCGCTCCCGTTTCCATTCCGCGTTCGTTTTCAGGAACTTAAAAATACGTGAGCCCGCCGCGGTCCTCTTCTTCCTCATCCTGGACCAGTTCCGTCTCAGCGTCCTCTGGTTCGCTGATCCGCATTTCTCCGGATTCCGAGAGGGGATCTTTCGCCGTATTTCTCAAATGGCGAATTTCCTGATATTTGATCGTCCACACCGCCGAGAGCAACAAAGCGAGTCCGGCGCTGACAATGGTCGGCAGGTGAATGCCGGTGTACATCACCAATTCCGTGATTGCGAGTGCCAGTGACGTGACCCAGGCGACCCCCATCGCAATCGTCGTAAATCGAAACGCCGACATTTTTCGAACGGCCGATGACTTGGCAACAGCGGTTCGAGCCGAGATGTTGGCGACTTCGCGAAAAGAGTCCATGTTGGCCCGGATGGCATCCCGCTCCTCGGGACGGAGTTTTCGGGCGGATTTCGCCTTGGCGGGAGCTTCTTCGAGGATTGCCGAAGGAGCGGTTGCCGGAACCGGCTCTGCGACCGCGGGTTCCGGAATCGACTTCTGAGGTTTTGGAGCCGGAGGGCGTGGCGTCTCGGCGGAGCCCCCATTGGACCGGGCCAGCAGCCGTTCCATGTACTTTGCGATCGAATCGTCCAGCGGAGATTCGTCGTCGAACTCCAGTGGCATACTCGCGACCGTCGGACCTGCGGGAGCGGATTCCCCGAATTGCGTCTCCTCGGGCTCCTCGAAATCTGACTCCGAGTAGGCCATCTCGTGCTGTTCATCTGGTTGTTCGTCATCTCCCGATTCGACGAATCCGCTCAGGGGCTGATCAACACCTCCATTCTGGAACGTGGCGTGTCCCGTTCCCGGGCCGGAGTCGGATTCTTTGGCGACGTCGGATTCCGAGTGGTGTTCCATTCCGAACATGGAGGCCAGTTCGTTTCGCAATCGACTGACAATCTGATCCTCCTCGTTCAGATTTGGTTCAGAGTTGGACGGAGTCTCATCCCGAACGTTGGCTGTTGGATCTCTCCCCTCAATCTCGTCCAGGCTCTCCTCACGTGGCTCCTGGCTATCACTCGGGAAGTGATTCGAATCGGCGAGGTGACCGGAGATGGCGTATTCGTCTATTTGCGAATCCGATTCCGGCAAATCCTCATTCGGGCTCTTCTGAGTCCGGGGATTGTTCTCGCTCGGGACTCCTTCGTGATCCTGTTCGGGTTCGAACCGTTGGCCAAATTCCGACTCATCGAGTGCCGAACGAGCCCCCTTAGGCTGCTGCGAATCTGCGATGGAAACTTCCGCACCATCACTCTCGTCCTCGGAATGGATGAGAGCATCGTCCGTCTCGACGGTTTCCGAGGCTGGCGCTGGATCGTTTTGGAGATCCTTCATTTCTCCGGCAAGGCTGAAACGGTGTTCCGATGGTACGGACGAATCCCGAGAATTCTCAAACCGAAACATCCCAGATGACTCACTCAGGGACACCTCCGACTGGGCTGGCCAGTACTCGTCCATCGTCAGTTCTGGATGGGAGTACCGTTCCAATTCCTGATCGCTTTGTGTTTGATGAGACTCGCGAATTTGCCGTGCCAGTAGAACCAGGGTTTCCTGGCGCTCATCCAGTTTCAAGGCTCGGTCCTCGAGTTCATTTTGCCGGGCATCCAACTGCTCGCGGAGGTCTTCTAGTTCCTCCAACTTCTGCGAGAGTTTCTCCTCCATGTCAGCGAGCGCGATGCGTTGTTCCCGAAGTTCTGCTTCCTCAGAGGAATCGCCGCAAACGACTTCTCCCACATTTGACACCGGCTCCTGGCATGACGCTGTGTTCTTCCGCTCAAGTTCCAACTCGGCCTGCTGTTGATGAAACGCCGCAACTTCCTGTTCGAACAAGGCTTTCTCCCGAGAGAACTCCGACTTGTCCCGATTCAAAACCTCTCGCTGCTCCTCGACCCGTTTTGCTTCATTTTCGTTGTCTTCGCATGCGAAATGGGAATCTGGGTTGTCCGACACGATCGCTTCGCGGTTCTTTTCAAAACGTTCCCGTTCCACTTCGAGATTCCGCTGTCCTTCCCGGAGTTGTTGCTGACAGTCTTCGAACTCCTTCCGTTCTTGAATGAGCAGATCCTGCTGCTGCCGGACCAATTCTCGGTCCTCGGCCAGTTTCGATTCGAAATCCTGGATCTCGGCCTCTCGTTGTTCCAGAGCCTGGAACCGCTCTTCGGCACTTTGAGTCTGCTCCGCGAGACACTGCTCCCGTTGTTCGAGAGCCTTCGTCAACCGCTCCAGTTCTTCCCGTTCCTCAGCGAGTTTCTCAGCGTCGGAATTGGTGCGATCGTCGACGTTGGACTCAACCCACTCCGAGTTGAGCGCTTCTTCGTATCGCGATTGTGCCTCGCACAGGTGTGTCCGCTGCTCCTCGAGTTCCCGTTCTCGTGTGGCGAGATCCTCGAAACGCATTTCCAGAATCTGATCCCGTTTGGCCAGAGCATCCTCCAGTTCGTTGAGAGATGCCTGCCGAAAGGTGACTTCATCTCGGAGTTCGCCCAACTGTTCTTCTTCCGTCTTCAGCACTGACTCAAGGTCTTCCAGCGACTCCAACCTGACACGGAGTTCTTCCTCGCGGCCATCCAGACGGACGGTCCAATCCTGGAGTTCCTCCCGGTGGCGCGCGATCTCGAGTTCCTGGCCGTCCAACTCGGCTTGCAGTGTCTGCCGTTCGGACTCCCAAGTGCGGCGAAGTTCCTCCCAGTCGTGCTGACGGGTCACCAGTTGTTGCTGTTGTTCCAACAGTTCCTGAAATTGCTGGGTAAGAGCTTGTTCACGGATTTCCAACTCCGATTGAAGCGCGGATGCCGATCGGGACTCAGCGTGCGCGGCTCGTTGACGTGTCTCGACGGTTTCCTCTCGTTCCGACAACTCCAGTTGCTTCCGGTCCAACTCGGCAGCGAGTCCTTTGAGTCGCAGATCCCATTCCCGCAAGGTGCGGTTGTGCCGAGCCAATTGATAGGCCCTTTCGGCGAGTTCGGTTTCCCGGCGATCCATGTGCCGCTGACGTTGTTCGACTCCCTCCTTGAGCTGCGCAAGGTTTGCCAACCGAGTCTCAGCTGCCTGTTGGCGTGCGGAAGTGACGCGCAGCCGAGTCTGCTCGGACTGGAGATGCTGTTGGGCGAACTCCAAAGCTTCTGACTGCGTTTCCAACTCGCGTTGCCGGGCTGCCATTTGAGTCTGAAACTGGCTGACCTCGCGACGGTGATTGCGTTCCCGCTTGAAGAATTCGTCCAATGAATCTTGAAGTTCCGTGATCAATTCGCGGACCTGTTCCTCACGAACCAGGACATGTGGAACCATCGACATAGATTTGGGGCCGAGTTCACACGGGACATCGCAATTCCCGGACGGACTCCGACCGTTCTGACCATCTTCCCGTGTGGCTTCGCTGGTTCGATATAACTCCACGATTCCCCTCTCTGGCTCAAAAAACGATCTCTCGATGTCGTCGATTGACGTGTCTTCACAGACCTCGCATCCATGATCAGGCAATCGACTGTTTCCTTCCTCGCAGGCGTCCTGGCCAGCCTGATTCCTTGAGAGTTCCATCGCGTTGATCCGTTCCGAGAGTTCTTCAGGACTCGCAAGCTCCACTAGACCGTCCTCGTTGCCATCTTCGATCCGGTTCTCGCCAATGCCTTGGAGTAAACTGGATGATTTCGATTCGAAGCCGTCTTTCGACTCGGCGTGATCGTCGATCAGAGTGGCTGGGAATGTGTCAGTGGATGCGTGCGCTTTGTCAGAGCCGACTGCCTGGGGATTTCTCACGTCATGGGGCGTCCCATCCCTGTTGATTGGAAGGTGCTCTTGCTTTTCCGCGTCCGGTAAGGGATTGACGGCCTCGTCCGCCCCCTCAGACGCAAACTCTTCTCTCTCGATCAGATTCCTCCCGATCAAGGGGGATTCCGGAACGACCTCATCCGGTCGCCGCGAATCAACGGGCGAGTTGTGTTCACTGGATGATGCATCAAACACCGGTTCCACGAGAAACTGCATCGGCCCGAGGATTAATCGGTCGCCAGAACGAAGACTTCCTTCGGAGACGGCGCCGTCGTTCACCCACGTCAACGGGGACCAAGCCCGGACGACGATTCGTCGCGGCCCGACAACAAGGGTGCAGTGGCGATCCCCGATGCCTGGAAAACTGAGTTGAACCTCACACGAATCCCCAGTCCCCAAGCAATGGGTTCCCAAGGGAAGAAAAATCGTGTCGTGTTCGACTCCCGACCGAAACGGTCGAAGTGTTACTCCTTGGTACTCGACCTCGTGGCCGTGATCGTCGTTTTTTTGACGAGTTCGAGGCGGCTTACTCGCCGGCATTTGCTCCAGCATCTTCTCCACTCCTCTGCGTGCCCGATCGGCTTTTGGCGCCAAAGTTGCATTTTGTCAACGCTCTCAGAGATCTAGCTCACGCGCGGCAACTCGTCAAAAAACGCATCTCCCGATCTTTTCATGGATTTGGAGAACGGCAGCGGGATCCGCTCGATAACACAAGAAAAGGGATCAGTTCCGCCGGGATCACGGAGAACATGTGAGGGTTGTGAGGATCGTGCCGATGTCCCATGGTCCTCGAAATGGAACCCAAACATCTCCAGGCTCACCGAAG
Organism: Planctomycetaceae bacterium; assembly: GCA_020426125.1. Lineage (GTDB taxonomy): Bacteria > Planctomycetota > Planctomycetia > Planctomycetales > Planctomycetaceae > HKST-UBA70. The sequence goes on along the minus strand of JAGQQQ010000183.1, from coordinate 6,255 downwards.
ATGCCCCGACCCTTACAATCCGCCCCATCGGAAAACCCTGACTCGAACCCCAGAAATTCCAGGCCACTCAGTTGACGGTCTGGCCATCCCGCACGATTTGTGGTTTTTGCAAAGGGAGTTGCAATTTCTTCGTGACAGTCCCCTGTTTCAGAGAATGGCAACTCGATGACCCCCTCTTCCAAAGGAATTGCTTTCCCCGGATCCTACTGGCCGATCGTCGGCAGCCTCTTTCTGGCGGGTGCCCTCGTTCCCTTGCTGCTGCATCCTGGTATCCCCCATTTGCTCAAGGCCCTGACTGGATACACGACACTTGGAGTCCGTAACGTCGGATATCTCGCCCATCTCGGGGCCTATTTCACCGTGACTCTCGCCATCCTGACGGTACTCGCCCCCCAGCGCCGGACAACGGTTCTGTTGATCGCAGCTGCCCTGCTCTGCCATGGCACGATGACGGAGCTAGCCCAACTCTGGATCCCCGCCAGGGACTGCGATGTCTGGGATCTCGCCTGCAACTTGGGGAGCATCCTCACGGGAACCATTGTTTGGTCCAAGACCATGGACCTGCTCAGGTCTGGTTCCAAGAATCTGGAGGCATTCTGATGATCGCCAAAGCCGGACGCATCAACCAGGGAGTCAGCATTGAAGAGTATTTGGTCGGGAGTCTTCTCCCAGAAAAAGAAAACAGGACGCATCAGCTTTTTGCACTGAATCTGCGTCCTGGTCAGGAATGGCGAAGTGGTATCCGCGTGTTGTGTTCGCGGGGTTACCAACCAATCGACATATTGGTCTCGATCACCTTTTGCGCTTCATGAAGGTCGACTCCCGTTTCGTGCATATAGAGCCGTATCGCGTGAACTTTGTCACCTGACTCTTTTGTGAGACAGTCTCGAGCGGTGTCACAGGGATCCACCCCGCTCTCAATTCCCAAAAGCCGCTTTGAGATGACCCAAACATCCCGAGGACGAGTTGTAATTCGCATCACCTCATCTTCCGGGTAATGTTCTTTGGCGAAGGCTTCGGCGCCAGTCTCATCTGCGGCCCAGCCGACCATGATGTGGGCGTTCGTTTCAATTTCGTAGAGCGGCATTGTCAAATCTCCTTGTCGTAGAAATGGGAAACTGAAGTGATCCCGGGCACGTCATCCATGTCCGGGCGCGGGGACGCAAAGCTGATCGCCCCCAAGAAGAAAAACCCTGCCATTTCTCAGCAGGGTTTTGATGATCTCTCACACGCAATTTTTCAAAAACGCTGGTCAACGAATTTCTTGCGGCGGCATCCGCGGCAATCGCTTCGTTCGCCGAGGTTTCGCGATCCGGCGACTGCTGATCACGATGAATTCTCAATCCATCTCGTCGAAAGCCCTCCGATCGCCTCCGTCGATTACGTTCAAAACTCGCCCTCTCCGCACGACTGCGAACGATCGCACGGATTCGGCGTCTCTTGTGATCCCCCAACTCCCCACCAATGAGTTTGCTGGGGGAATCCGTCTCTGTTTCTGATGTTTCCATGGCACTTGATTCCATGGTCATGCGTCCTTCGCGATCCGGTGCGGCTACTTCACTACTCGCCGGATTTCATCGACGGAGGTCACACCTCGCACGACTAGTCTAAGTCCTTCTTCCTGCATGTACAACATCCCATCCTTGCGCGCCTCATTCCGGAGAGACGACATTGCCGCCTTGTCCCGGATCATGTCCCGCATCCGTTCGGACACGTTCAGCAACTCGTAAACTCCAATTCTTCCCTTGAACCCCAGGCCCCCACATCGGGTGCAAGTGTTCTCAGCTTCGGGAAGGGGCCGATAGAACTCTTTGATTTTCTGGGGGGGCAAGCCAACCGCCTTCAACAGGTCGGCACTCGGCTTATACGGCTGCTTGCAATTGGGGCACAACCGCCGGGCCAGTCGCTGAGCGAGAATCGCCGAGATCGCCGTCGACAACATAAACGGCTCAACGCCGAGGTCCATCACCCGGTAAAGCGCGGTGATGGTGTCATTCGCGTGCACCGTGGAGAAGACCATATGCCCGGTATTGGCCGCCTGACAGGCAATCTTGGCCGTTTCGTCATCGCGAATTTCCCCGATCATCACGACATCGGGGTCTTGACGAAGGATACTGCGAAGCGACTTGCCGAACGTCATGTCGGCTTTGGTGTTGATCTCGATTTGAGTGACGTTATTCATCTTGTACTCAACCGGATCTTCGACGGTAATAATGTTCTTTTCGTAGGCATCCAGTTCGTTCAAGGCCGCATACAACGTTGTTGATTTGCCGGCCCCCGTGGGACCGCAGACGAGCATCAGTCCGTGTGGCTGGTTGATGATGGACCGAAGCTGATCCTCCATCTGCTTTCGCATCCCCAGTTCTTTCAGGCTCGAAACGGAGTTCGCCTGATCGAGGATACGCATACTGAGTTTTTCGCCATGCCGCGTTCCTTGGGACGCGACGCGAAAGTCGATTTCCCGGCCTTCGAGCAGGGCTCCGAAGCTGCCGTCTTGCGAGCGGCGTTTCTCCGTGATGTCCATCGCGCAGAGCACTTTGAAGATGTTGGTCAGGGCATCTCCGGTCGGCTTGTCGAATGGCTCCGCGGGATACATGACCCCGTCGATTCTCAATCGAACCGCCAACTCTTCGTCTTTCGGTTCGAGATGGATGTCGGTTGAACGCCGCAAGATGGCGTCGTACACCAGTTCTTTCGCAGCGACATAGCCGCGAGAGGACTCCACCTGCCGGGATCGCGAATCATCGCGTTGTCCTGTTTTGGTTTTGCCGACGAACTTGATCGGCGGTCCGGAAGCGCGGTCGATGACTTCGCCCCCGCCGATGTGAATTCCAACCTTAGCGAGCTGCCGGGCGGTCCAACTCTTAATGTGTGCAGGGGTCATGACCTTACGGTTGTCGGGAACGGCCGCGTTCCGTTCACGGACGTATAACCCCAAGGGCAGCCCCAGAGCCAGTGAGAAACCTCCCGTTCCCAGCAAGAACTGCGGTGTGCAGACCATCGCCCAGAAGGCCACCAGTCCCCCCGCCAGCATCAGGCTGTTCCAGAAGTCGGGACGGACTCGTAGCCCCCGACTGTCTTCATGGACCCAGTTCGAGTAGTGAAGCCAGAAAGCAAATAACGCAATCAGGAATACGAGTTTTCCTGTGGACAGGTAAAAGCCCACATTGCCAATTCCGCCACCAACTCCCCCCTGCCCTGGACTCGGATGGTCGGGGCGAGACGGCTGCACATTCCCCCGAGCAAACGGGTCTGGTGGGGGGGGATAGCGGCCGATTGAAGTGGACGATGTCGCCGTCGGGGGGATGGCCTGTCCTGCCGGAGGCGCGGGGGGTGGGTTCTGCGCCTCGACGTGGGTCGCCGACAAGATAACGAGCGACACCATCGCAATTCGTGCAATCAATCGAATGCCCATCTGTTCCATCCGCCAGAAAAACGACTGGAGCCCCCTCGCGAGGACGACCGCTTTGCAAATCACTGACAACTACAGAATCGCGGGTCCCTTCACATCGATTCCCTTGATCATCATCTTCAACTCTTCCACGTTCGGCGAAATCTCGAAAGCTGCCGCCCGGCTGATCATTTCCTTCTGGATAAAGGAATACAGGGAGTCATTAAACAACTGCATCCCTTCGTCTTTCCCAATCCGAATCGCGGCCGAGAGCTTTTCATCGGAGGCTTCCAGGACAAGTTTTCGCACCGTCGGGTTAAAACGCATGATCTCGACAATGGGCACGCGCGAAGGCTTATCCATCACCGTTTTCAGGAGTTTCTGGCCGACGATTGCCTTCATGTTCATCGCCATACTCGCGCGAATCGCACTGTGCATCGCCTGAGGGAACAGGTCGAGAATACGTTGGATGGTTCCCGGAGCACTGGACGCGTGGATGGTCCCGTACACCAAGTGCCCGGTTTCCGCGGCATGGATCGCGGTTTCGAAAGTTTCCATGTCTCGCATTTCCCCCACCAGCATGATGTCGGGATCTTCCCGCACAGCGTGTTTCATCGCGATGTGGAAGTTCTTGACATCCATCCCGATTTCGCGCTGATTGATCAGGCACTTGTCTGGGGTGTAAACGAATTCAATCGGATCTTCGATTGTCAGAATGTGCTTGCGATAGTTTTGATTGACCCAGTTGAGCATCGATGCGATAGTCGTCGACTTCCCGGACCCTGTGACCCCTGCGAGAATGACCATCCCCTGATCGTATTTGCACAACTCCTCCATGATCGGGGGCAGGTAGAGTCCCTCAAACGGCGGGATCGACTGCTCGATCTTTCGGGCCACCATCCCAGGAAGCCCAAGCTGTTTGAACAGATTCACACGAAATCGCCAGTTCCGGCCTTCGTGCGGGACGATATGGGCGAAGTCAGCGCCGCCGTCTTCCTCCATGATCCGCTTGTTGCGGTCGTCCATCACCTCATAAAACATGGACCACATCTGCTCCTCGGAGATGGGGGGCATGTTCAACTCGCGGATTGACCCCTTCACTCGGAGCATCGCGGGTTTGTTCGTCTGCAAATGCAAGTCGGACGCTTCGTGCTTGATCTGCAAACGGAACAGTTTGTTGATTTCGTAGTCCGGCTTCTCTTTGACAACCGGTTGAGCGGGAGGAGCGGGTGCGGACATGCGGTTCTCCGTGGGGGACGACTGTCCCTGAATCACGATAAATGGAAGTCTTATCAGTCTATCGACTCGACGCCAATCACACAAAAGTCTTTGAGAGACCTTTGGGAGTCGTTGTGTGCATGTCCAACGTCGTCGGAAAGGCCGATGGCTTCGAGAAGCGGATGTGGCACTCCGAGGAAAGCCGACGTCATCCTATGGAGTGCTCCGACTCAGCGGAGCTTTCCGTTAAGCGAAGCATTCACATCACCAAGCCGACGTCTCCCTGAATCCGATCCGCGTTTGAAGGGAAGCGGTGACCAGTCACCGCACTCCAAAGAAATCTCCGGTCCACACTGGCAACTCTGGCATGCGATTCGCAAATGGGGGGTGGGTATCGCGGAGCAAACCGCGATACCCCAGTGAAAACCCCAGTGAAACTTGCAGGCACGCTGAGTTTGCCTCTCGGATCGGTTGGTCCTCGACCAACCAATCTGGTGGAGCGGCGTGCATGTCATCGAGGAAATGCCATGAATTTGCGAATGCTCAATCGAACTGCGTTGGGAGTGTGCGCCGCGTGTCTGGTCGCCGCCGTCGCTCTGATCTTGATCATGATTTGGAGCGAGATTTTGACTGGAGCGATCGCTTGGAAGATTTGGGCCACGGTCGGCGTCTTTTTTGCCGTTTCCCTCATGACAATGACAGTCACGAAGAAATTTCAGCTGCGAGAAATTGAAGCTCGGAAAGCGGGTGAGTACTGATCGAACGTTGATTGTCACCGATCGAAATCCGCACCCAGAAAAGAAGCGGCCGTGCCATGAGTCCGGCCTTTGCGAGAAGACTTTTCATCCGATATTGAAAGCCCTGAATGATGACACTGTCCATGGAAAAGAGTCTGCTTACTTTGATCGTCGTCTTGGGAATGGCGATGCCCGGTTGCTCCGCTCAGACTCAACAGGAGGCGGAAGAAGCTATCGAAGAAGTGGGGGAAGCAGCCAGAAGCGCCGTCGAAGATGCCGCTGAGAGTACGGAAGCCGCTGCCGCCGAAATCGGTGAGGCGATTGATGCCAATGACAGAGATCCAGATGCCCAGGACGGGGAATGACCCTGATTTCGTGAGGAATGTTGTTCGCGAGCCATGTTAGGACCACGATATCTCTTGATGAACTCTCGAAAAATCGAAAACGACTCCACACCAAGCGTCCGGAATGAAAATTCGGGACGCTTGTTTTTTATGCCCCCGATCTCATGCAACCCGCTTGACCAAGCTCTTACCCCACCTTAAACTGCTGAATCTTATTTCAGCCTGGATTCTCTATTCACTTTCGCTTATTGAGTGCCTGTGAACATTCGGAACGTGGAAATCTTCTGCGATATCGCCGCTCACCGCAGCTTTTCCAAAGCTGCGCTCTGTCGCAACATTTCACAACCGGCTGTGAGCCAAGCGCTGCAGCAGCTCGAAGAGGATTTGGGTGTGGAGTTGGTTGACCGATCCCAGCGTCCGATCGACTTAACGCCCGCAGGGATGTTCTATTTCCAACGCTGCCAAAAATGGTTGCTGGAATACCGTGAAATCGAAGATGCCGTTCAAAAACACACGGGAATGGTGTCCGGAAGGCTCCGTGTGGCTTCGATTTATTCCGTCGGTC
>JAGQQQ010000182.1:690-1362 GCA_020426125.1 Planctomycetaceae bacterium | reverse complement strand
AACTCTTCCAATGGGGGAGCCGCTTTGGGGGGATCGTCCTGCTCCACGATCTTCCAGACTGACTTCCATTCTGCCTCGCTGAACACCACATCACACGGCAGGTCGGGGCATTCCCGTCCCAAAAACGTGACATACAGGATCCGCCAAGCGATGACTTGATAGAACATCAGTGCCCTTTTGAGTCGAGCCTTTTTCTCAAGCTGAATCTCCTCCACCTTGCACCCTGTTTTGAGCACCCGAAAGAAGACTTCGATCGGCCAGCGGGCAACATCCAGGTCAATGATCCGGAGAACATCCTGGTCATGATCAACTGGCAACGAATTGAACAGCAACCAGTTCCGGTCGGTGCCCGGCCCTGATATGCGAAGCAACGGGCGGATTTCGTCCTGAACAGTCCACGTCGCGAGTTCACGCTGGATGCGATCTTTAACACGTGCTTTCTCGTTGTCCGTGACCGGGATGGCAACTGTGCGTGGGGGACGCACTCGATCAACTCACCTTCCTCCTTTGGTGCCGACATCATGGTCGATGGGGTCTATGCGTCGTATGCGATCAACCGTGAACATGTGCATGGCGACGGCGCTACGGCAAAAGGCATTACCACGAGCTATGCCTTGTTCAAAGATGGGTTACCGCAACTCGTCGCGGGATCGCCCGGTTATGGATTCGTGC
>JAGQQQ010000182.1:0-678 GCA_020426125.1 Planctomycetaceae bacterium | reverse complement strand
TGCATGGTCCCTATCAGTACGGGACTGGTATGATCGAGTGGAAACTCTCCCCCGCCGAGGCCATGAATCTGCCGCGATTCAGCATGCCGAACGCCAATGGTGAATTTGATTGTGAGAACCACTACGACGAAAAAGTCGTGGCGATGTTTCAGAGCAAGGGATTGCAGCACCGGATTACCAGACCCACGAGCACGACGGGAATTGTGGGATCGTTCTATGCGGACGATGGTGCCAAACTCCAATTCGTCCAAGACGGTCGCCGGTCCGGCTTTGCTCGCGCTCGATGACAGGACAGTCTTTCTTGGGTGTCCTTCCAAGCGACAAGCATCGATTCGATGAGCGTTGCTCTCGGATTCCGACCCCAACGGGGTTGCTAACAAGCAAGGGGTTTCCAATCCGAGAGCGCGAGAGTTCGCGGCCCGAATCTCGGACAGACGGAGGCAACCCTCCGATTTTGCGTTCTCCCCATGACAAACCAGAGAGCGTCTCGCTCGGTGAGGTCATCACAAGTTGTTCCGCTGACTGCGGATAACTCGCGACTTCTGGCCTTTGCGATTTTCGGCCTGAGAGCTAACGGCGGTATCGCTCTGTGTTCGCGAAAGAAAAGGAGTACGCCGGAACCAACGCGTTTCGTAACGACTCTCACGGATTGCCGGGCTCTCGCACACGATGGCCTGT
>JAGQQQ010000181.1 GCA_020426125.1 Planctomycetaceae bacterium | reverse complement strand
ATCCCAAGGCGCACGGGCAGGCGATAATCAGAACCGCCACGGAATTCACAAAGGCGTAAGCCATTCGTGATTCGACGGGGCCAAACGCCATCCAGGTAAGAAATGTGAGGACGGACGTGGCAATGACAATGGGCACAAACCACGCGGCGACGAGATCGGCCAGCCGTTGAATGGGAGCCCGGCTCCGTTGAGCATGCGCCACCATCTCGATAATGCGTGAGAGTGTCGTATCCCCTCCAATTTGGTCGGCCGTCATCTCAAAGGCGCCGGTCTGATTGACGGTTCCGCCGATGACGGTCTCTCCGGCCTTCTTCAGCGCCGGAACCGGCTCCCCTGTGATCATCGACTCATCAACTCGGCTCTCCCCGGAAACGACGGTTCCATCGACCGGAATTTTATCGCCAGGGACAACGCGAAGCCGGTCCCCGGTCCGCACTTCGTCCAACGAGACTTCATTGACTTCACCATTCTCGATGCGACGGGCCGTCACAGGGGCCAGGTTGAGCAGCTCGCGGATCGCGCCTCCCGTTTGCTGCCGCGCCTTCAACTCCAACATCTGCCCCAGCAGAACAAGCGTCGTGATCACGGCTGACGCCTCAAAATAGATCGGGACCTCGCCATGCTCGTGAAACGATTGGGGAATCAGATGTGGAAACAGCAAGGCAACGACGCTGAACAGGAAAGCGGCGGCCGTTCCCAAGCCGATCAAAGTAAACATGTTGAGATGACCTGTCCGGATCGATCTCGCACCGCGAACGAAAAACGGCCACGCCCCCCACAACACAACGGGAGCCGAAAGCACAAACTGAATCCACCCCGAAATGCGCGGAGCAATGACCTGATGGACGGGAATGCCAATCATCGGCCCCATCGACAAGACGAAAACAGGCAAGGTCAATGCCAGGCAGACCCAGAATCGTCGGGTCATCGATGCCAGTTCGGGATCCGCGTCTTCCTCCTCGGCGATCGATTTTGGCTCCAGAGCCATTCCACATTTGGGGCAGTCTCCCGGCTCCTCCTGCTCGAACTCTGGATGCATCGGGCAGGTGTAGACAATGCGATTCCTCGGAGCGCGATACGAAGGGTTCTTTTCAAGAGCCATTCCACACTTGGGGCAATCGGCCGGCTCATCGCTTTCGACCCCGGGACACATCGGGCAGATGTATTTCGCCCCAGATGACCGCAGAGTGGGGACCGCGTCGCCATGGTGCTGGCAACATGGCTTCACCTCAACCTCATCGGGACTGTTGGCAAGAAGATCGAATGAGAACTGCTCTTTCATGAATTCCAACACAGAGAGGGATTCGCGGGTTTCCGGGCCAATTGCTCAAAGATCATTCTAAGGCAGGCCCCAGCGAATGTCTCGGTTTTGTTTCGAGAGGAAGTGCTCAACGTGTCTCGGGAGTCGGAAACGCCGATCGATGTCGTCAGTGGATCTTCATTTCCACTCGTCGAGCCTCGCGTTGGCTTTGCAACAACGCGGCCAGCAGTCGATGGGCTTGCAGCAGGTCTCCCGCGTCGGGAACGGGCACCAATCCTCCCACAACACGACGTCCAAACAGATCCAGCATGACCGCGATCACGTTTCGATCAAGACTCAGATCCTCGGAGACAGGTTGGCGATCCGTTTGCCATTGTAAATGATCCACTCCGGAAATCGTGACACGTCCATGTCGACACTGAACTTCGATGGTCTCAAGATTGTCATGCGACGGCCGTTCCAGGTTCGCTGTCACTGGCTCCCCAGTCGAAGTCCGACGGCGAAAAAAAAGTTGACAAATCCCTTCCCGTGTGAGTTCGACCGATTCAACAGCTGACTGCACAACGTAGCCACACCAGTCCAGCCATGGGATGAACTGCTCATTCCATTCCAGAAAGGATCGTTTGATCACCAAATGCTCAATTGCTCCGAGATTGGTCGCCGTCAATTCACGAAGACGGAGCGTGGAGCGGCTCCACCTTTCTGACAAGCCCGGCACGAACATCGCGCTGCGGTCGCGGCAAACCTTTTGAATGTCTTCGAGATCCGTATCTCGGAGTGCCGCCGTGGCAGTGGGAAATGTCAACACCGGCTTCCCTGCCAGGAGGCATTCTCGGACGAACAGTGACCCCATCCAATTTGGTTCGATAACGACCGCAGCTTCGGACTTGTGAAGAAAGGTTTGTAGAGAAGGGCAAGCCACCGCCTCGTGCTGTTCCGCAAGCTTCCGGCACAGATTCCAGCGGGGATGATAAATCGCCTGAACCAGAAGCTTCGGGCATCGCAAGACTTGGTCCACGAGCTCCCGGGGAAGGCCATTGTCAGCCACCGCGAGGCCAATCCGTAGTGGGCGGGAACTCATCGGATTCCTTTTCTAAAACGACACTTCCGTTGATTTTCGGAGGCGCGGAGACGTTCCCCGTTCGCGACTTACAGCACCAAAGACCCGCTACCGAGAACGCATCAGCACGACTGAGATCTTGTTGGCAGGGCAAATTCGTTCATATCGTCGAAATATGAATCTCGTTGCGTTGATATTTGCAAATTGTTAACATTGGTGTCCTCTCCCTCTCAAATCTGATGCCGGAAGTCTACCGGTTTCATTTCTTTCCGTCTGTACTACTTGAGGAGAATTGTATGCGTCGTCACCGAAAGGGGTTTACCCTGATTGAATTGCTCGTTGTGATCGCGATTATCGCGATCCTGATCGCGCTGCTGTTGCCAGCGGTCCAACAGGCCCGAGAAGCGGCGCGGCGAACACAGTGCAAGAACAATCTGAAGCAGATTGGACTGGCGCTGCACAATTACCATGACATTTTCAAGGGATTTCCTCAGGGATGCGCCGCCCGCCGGGATCCCACCTCTCCCTTTCTCGTCATTGCGAATTACGAGTCCTGGGGATGGATGGCCTCGATCCTGCCGCAGATCGATCAGTCCCCGTTGTTCGATCAGGTCGATGTCAATGGGAGAACATTGAATCAGGCATTGAACGCCGCGAACACCGCCGGTGGCAACGGTGCCCTGGATCAACTGTTTCCCCCTCTCCCAGCCTTCCAGTGCCCCAGCGACACAACAGGCCCTCGTCTGAAGGCTGGTATGCGCCGTAACAACTTCAACAACGGTCTGGCCGGAATTCAAGGCTGGCGTCCCCCAACTTCCAACTATATCGGCAGCACCGGAGAATCTGCCGGGGATATGCGGGCTCCCCGTAACAATACCGGCCATCGTCACCCGAGAGGGGTTCTTTACTCAAACAGCTTTATCAAGATCCGGGACATCACCGACGGAACAACGAATACCATTATGGTCGGGGAACGGGAAGAACGCTGTGGAGCGGGGAGTTGGATCGGAAACCGAAACCCAGACGGGAACGGGACGCATGGCAACGACTACTGCCTGGGTCGGATGCGCCCCGTATTGAACGATCCGAGCAATGCCGGAAACGACAACTGCACCGATGGTTTCAGTAGCAAACATGTCGGCGGAGCGCAGTTCGTTTTATGTGACGGCTCCGTCCGCTTTATCAGTGAAAACATTGACTTTGACCTCCAGGGAATTCCGGAACGAAATGACCAAGGCATCGACTGGCCGGCCGATGCCACAAACCCCAACCAGATCGGGGTCTATCAGAAACTCGGGATGAGGGACGATGGCCTGCCCGTGGGCGACTTCTAATCCATTCAGAGTTCTTTTCCAGGTCCGGAGATCCCATGTTTCCGGGCCTGATTTTTTTCTTTCCCCGCTTCTGTTTTCCAGTTAGGTGGCTTCCCATGAAATCTCTGAATGTTCTTGTCCTTGCTCTTCTCTTGTGCGGCTGTGGCCGCTCCGATCTCCCTGACTTGGGGTATGTCACTGGAAAAGTCACCGTCGGCGGAACCCCCCAACCCAACGCCGTCGTCAAGTTTACTCCCGTGGGAGAAGGACGCCCTTCCAGCGGGGAAACGGACGAGAGCGGAAACTACGAGCTGCAATATCTCGTTGACACCAAAGGTGCCATTGTCGGGGAACATGTGGTGACTGTTGCCTTGATCCAGAGCGAAGAGGAGGACAACCTTCCCGAGGGGAGCGAGGAAGCCCGGACCCTCCCTCCCAGCGCCACCGATGGCTCGATCAAGAAGGAAGTCAAAGCCGGCTCGCAGGAAATCAATATCGATCTCTAAGCCGTGGGGAATACCACAACCCGTTCTCAGAGAAGGGCGATGGCCAATGGTGGGCATCGCCCTGATTGTTTTCACGACGCGCCGAGGTTCCCGTTGACACGGGCAGGCTTCGGCGACTCGACAATCAATTGGTGTCGAGTACACTGCTTTTGCAGCATGCGCCTCGAAGGGGCACGACGCGAAATCACCAACGGGCACTTTGAAGTCAGTCGGCCAATTCCTGAGCCCATTTTCTGCAATCGTGAACGTTGCCAATTCTGAAAGAGTACCCGGATTATGGAATTCCAGACTCGTTGTGTTCACACCGGTGTTGACAAAGACTCCGCCTACAACAGCTGCATCACGCCCATTTACCCGTCGTCGACGTTTGCGTGGGATGACCTGAAAACCAACCGAGGGTATGACTACACGCGCAGCGGAAACCCGACACGTCGGGCCCTGGAAGAGAATCTTGCCGCGCTGGAAGGGGGGATTGACTGCCGCGCGACATCGACGGGAATGTCCGCGATTCTCACCGCCATGCAGATTTTCAAGCCGGGCGATCACATCATCGCGGGACACGATATCTATGGCGGAACCTACCGTCTCTTTGCCGATGTCCTGAGTCAACAGGGATACCGGTTTTCCTTTGTCAACATGAGTGACCCGACAAACGTTGACAAAGCCGTGACTGCCGAGACGAAAGGCGTCTGGCTGGAAACCCCGAGCAATCCCCTGCTGAATATCGTCGACCTCCAAGCGGTTTGTGGCATCGCCAAATCTCATGGACTGACGACCGTCGCCGACAACACATTTTTATCTCCGTACTTGCAACGACCATTCGAATCGGGAGTGGATGTCGTCATTCATTCCACGACCAAATACCTGAATGGGCATTCCGATGTTGTTGGCGGCGCGGTCATCACCCGACATCAGGAACACGCGGACCGGATTAGCTATATCGTCAATGCGATGGGACTGGCCTGTTCCCCGTTCGATGCTTGGCTCGTCCTTCGCGGTGTCAAGACCTTGGGGCCCAGAATGGAAGCTCATCAGCGAGGAGCCATGGCCGTGGCCCAGATGCTTTTCGAACATCCCCACGTCGATCGCGTCTACTACCCCGGTCTGAAGTCACATCCGGGACATGATTTGGCGAAACGCCAACAACGGGGATTCGGAGCCATGCTCAGCTTCGACGTGAAAGGTTCCCGGGCCAACGCGGAAAAGGTTCTCTACGCTTTGAAATTATTCCAGTTGGCGGAATCGTTGGGGGGAGTTGAATCGCTCGTGGAATACCCCGAGACGATGAGCCACGCCTCGATGACTCTCGAAGCGCGGCGTGAGGCGGGGATCTCCGAACGAACGATTCGTGTCTCAGTGGGCATCGAACATCCCGATGACCTTGTCGCGGATATGAGACAAGCCCTGGAGGTCTGACGCAGAATCCCTTTCGACCGCACTCGGACGAGGATGATGCCGTGAAAAAGAAGATCGCCGCAGTATTATTCGGGTTGGTTGCCGGGGGCGGAACCGTCGCGCTCGTCGAGGGGATATCATCGGTTCTCTACCCTCCCCCTCCGGGAATGAACTTCCACGATCCGGACGCAATGAAGTCATTTGTGGCCACCCTCCCAGCCGGGGCGTTCTTACTGGTGCTCCTTGCTCACGCTTGCGGAGCATTCGTCGCCGGCTTGGTCTGTTCCTGGTTCCTCCGCCGACGCTTCGTACGGGGAGGGGTGCTGCTGGGAAGCCTGTTTTTGATGGCTGGCGTGGCAAACCTCCTGACGATTCCCCACCCGGTCTGGTTTGCGGTGATCGACATCTTGGTCTATCTGCCATGCGCACTCGCGGGAACATTCGTCTGGAATCGCGAATCGGCCGCTGCCACCAGTGAAACTCCTCCGCAAAACTCGGATGCGAACTCGTAAACACGGGTTGACCGATTGGTGGAACCCGTTTCAATAGGGAGAGAGAAAGACGACTTTTGAATCTCGGGCAGGTCCCTATGAATATCCTGATGCTGACCAATGTTTTCACTCCGCAGATCGGAGGAATCACTCGGAGCGTGCAACAGTTCAGTGAACAGTTTCAAGAGCTGGGACATCGAGTCTTGATCATCGCTCCCGAATACGAAACGGACGTTGACGATCCTCCGGAGGTAATGCGGATCGCCGCCATCCCCAAATTCTATCAGAACCTCTATCCGCTGCCGCTGCCAGTTGTCAGCGCGCTGCTTCCGCGTCTGCGGGAGTTTCAACCAGAGATTGTCCATTGCCATCATCCTTTTTTGTTAGGCACGACCGGACAAACGATTGCGGCGAATCTGGGAATCCCCACCGTCTACACGCACCACACCCGGTATTCCGTTTACATGGAGACCAAGACCAACTGGCCTCGGCCCATCGAACAGGGTGTACTTGACCTGATCACGGGATACTGTGACCTGGTCGACGGGATCATCGCCCCCAGCGAAGGAATCAAGCAGATTCTCCGGGATCGCGGAATTGGCGGTCGCATTGAGGTGATTCCGACTGGCGTGGATGTCGATCGATTTTCCCATGGCCGGGGAGACCGTATTCGTGAGAAACTCGGACTCTCCCGGGAAGCATTCGTGATAGGGCACGTCGGAAGACTCGCCAAAGAAAAGAATTGCGGGTTCCTCGCCAAAGCCGTTGGAGCGTTCTTGAAGCAAAATCACGACGCCGTGTTCCTCATTGTTGGCACGGGCGCCGAGCAAAAGACCTTTCGAAAGGAATTCGAAGACGCAGGAGTTCTGTCGCGAGTTCACTTCCTGGGGTTTCGAGAGGGGCAAGATCTCATCGATGCCTATCACGCGATGGATCTCTTCGCCTTTGCGTCCCATTCGGAGACTCAAGGAATGGTCCTCGGAGAAGCCATGGCCGCCGGGGTTCCCGTGTTGGCGGTTTCGGGAACTGGCGTCGACGACATTGTGACCGATGGAGCAAATGGCCGAGTCGTACCCCATGATAATGTCGATCAGTACGTCGCCGCTCTCACGGACTTGAAGCAATCTGCCATGGGAATGAAGGATCAGGCGAGACGCACCGCTGACGGCATTTCAATCATTGCATGCGCCCGACACATGGTCCGATTCTATCAGGAGCTGATCGACACTCATCCCCAGGAGCGAACAACGGAATGGGAACGGCTCAGGGAAACTTGGGAAACCGGCTGGGAAATCTGGAAGACTCACATGCATGCCCTGGCGACGGCAACAATCGGCACCTTGGGGATCGAGGAGGAAAGCCCTTCTGAAGACGGGACTTCCAGAACTTAGCGACGTCCGATGAATCAGTGTCTCGGTTTTGCGATCAGTTGGTGGAGGGGAGCAGAGAGTGGGTAGGAGCACAGGTAGGAACACAGTTGGGAGCGAACCCTTTCCACGATGGCGTCGTTCCTCGCCCGTGTTGAGGACCTTCGTGGAGGTGATTCGGTGACAAGAGACCGTCGGGGGAGTTGATTGTCATTCCGATGCGTCTTGTGCATGGAGCAATGACAGCCCCGAAAGGAAGAAAGAGCCCCAGCCGTGGACGGCAGTCGACACTCACGTCGACGCGGGAACACGAAGGCCTGGAAGGCCGACAGAA
>JAGQQQ010000180.1 GCA_020426125.1 Planctomycetaceae bacterium | reverse complement strand
GGACGGCTGCATGTTCCCCAATGCGATGCTCGAAACCCCGGCCACCTGGAATACGATTCTCGATGCCATGATCAAAGTCCGTAATGCCCATGGCTGGGACTGAGGGATGGATGAAAGTTGAGGGATGAGAGTTGAGAGAGGGGCGGGACGCATCGCGTCCCGTCTTTCTTTTTTGTCCGTCACAATTTTGAATGTCTTCCCGAATCCCGTTTCCCGAACCCCGATCCCCGGTCCTCCACCATGCAAATCACCGGCATCAAAGTCTTTCAGGTTGATCTCCCTTTGCACGAAGGCAACTATGCCTGGTCGGAGGGAAAGAGTGTCGATGTCTTTGATTCGACCGTGGTCCTCGTGGAAACGGACTCCGGCATCACCGGGTGCGGAGAAGTCTGTCCGCTGGGGCCCGTCTATCTGCCGGCCTATGCGGCGGGCGTTCGCACCGGACTGACGGAACTCGCCCCCCAACTCATCGGCGATGATCCGACGCAGTTACTCGCTCTCAATCACAAAATGGACCGCCTGCTGAAAGGTCACCCCTACGTCAAATCCGCAATCGACGTCGCCTGCTGGGACATTCTCGGTCAGGTGGCCGGCTTGCCGGTCTGCCATCTGTTGGGAGGTCGATACGGGGACGATGTGATCCTGTATCGCGCCATCTCCCAACGTCCCCCGAAGGAAATGGCCGACAACGTCGCGGGGTATCGCAAGGACGGCTACCGACGATTTCAACTGAAAGTCGGCGGAAACCCAGATGAGGATATCGAGCGGATTCGCGCTGCTCGCGAGATTCTTGAACCAACCGACAAACTCGTCGCCGATGCGAACACCGGCTGGCTCATGCACGAAGCGATGCGAGTGGTGAAAGCGGTCGAGAATGTGGATGTCTATATCGAGCAGCCGTGTGCGACGTATCAGCAATGCCTGAGCATCCGTCGGCAAACGCCGCTCCCCTTTGTTCTGGATGAGGTGATTGATTCCGTCGATGCCATTCTCCAGGGTGCCGCGGACCTCGCGATGGATGTCGTCAACATCAAGATCAGTAAGTTCGGTGGACTGACCAAAGCCAAACAGGCCCGGGATCTCTGCGTGTCACTCGGCATCGCGATGACTCTGGAGGATAGCTGGGGCGGAGATATCGTGACGGCCGCCATCTCCCACCTCGCTCAAAGCACACCTGAGGAGTACCGATTCACGTCCACCGATTTCAACAGCTACGTCACCCAATCCATCGCCCACGGCGCTCCCCAACGGGAAAACGGCCGTATGTCCGCCCCCACCCTCCCCGGCCTCGGCGTCACCGCCCGATTGGACGTTTTAGGAGAGCCCGTCTGGAAATGTTGAAAGCGATTGCGGTCTGATTCTCCCAATCGCTGAGCGAAGACAACGAGCGGAGAGTCCGTTTCCCACCCCAGGAACGTCATTAGAGACCAGTAGTGCCGACTTTTGGCGAACAACTTGTTCCTTGGACGGCACGAATCGCTTTCGTGTTTTACATCATCGCGGAAGCTTCCTTCGTGCGTCGCTTTCCCCGGCAAAGTTCTTGGTTTCGACGATGGTGGACGCTTGCTTGGCTGGCCTTCCTGATCCATGTCGCTGCCGCGTTTCACGTTGTCCATGGCTGGTCGCACGCGGCAGCGTTCGCCGACACGGCGGAGCGAACCAATGCCATGGTCGGCATCAACTGGGGAGGGGGACTTTATTTCAACGATCTCATGGTCCTGTTGTGGACTTACGACATTCTAAGAATCCGTCGAACGAAAAAAACCGGCTGCTGGCCAATCAAGACCTTCGACATCGCTTGGCACATCTTCGCCGCATTCCTGTGGGTCAACGCCGCAATCGTTTTCGCGCCACCCCAGGGCCGCTGGCTGGGTCTGATCGGATTTGGAATCCTTGGCGGACTCACCACGAGACGAGCATTCGCACAAAACCCTGGGTCGGGCGGGGTGGGTCCTTGAGCCCCCTTTCCCGATTCTCATTCCGCTAATACGACGAAGGCAAGCTGTGCCTGACGCCAACATTCATGAGCGATCACTGCCAGCCACAGCCAGACCTGAATGCCGACCGTCGCCCAGGAAGTTTATTCTTTATCGATATATCAGGAGTTTGGAGTCGCTCGTTTCAAACAGAAACCGAATGCCTTGTTTTGTCTCCGCGCGAGCATCTGGTCTGAGGTTTTTTAGCCAGTTTGGATTTCGCTCATTTCGCAGCCAAGCCGCGTGCGCGAGAGCGTAACCAAACATGGCCATGGTCATATACTCAGGTCTCTTGATGTTCGTGCCGGGCCATGTCGAGAATTGACTTTGCCACGCTCGTGGAGAATTGGCGAGGAAGAGTCCTAAGCCATAAAATACAACCGTCAGATCGGTGAGGAGTTCGTTGTCAAATCCTTCCCCGGTGACTCGGCCTTCCCCCATCAATCTGAGATGGGCGAGTTCGTGAGCCATCGTCCCCACGAGGTCCATTGGATTTTCAAGCTGTGACGATTCCAAGTGGATTGTAGTTTGAAACCCTTCTTCGTACAGCCCGGCAACTTTAGGAAGATACAGTCCCTGTTCATTAACGAAGTACAGAGGATTTTTGTCTGTAAAGATGTTAATACTGACACGATCAGGATCAACGTCCATGTAGCGAGAGACTTGCTGGAGCAGGGCCTGAGCGCCTTTCGGGGTGGGGGAGTACGAGCATTCGAAAAACTCGTTTGTCGGCCTGACCACCGCCCGGCGCACAAACGTGTCCATTCCGAATTGCTTGGACAACCAAATCAATCGCGATTCGATCCAGTTCTTCGCAGCCGAGTCGACGGGGCACGTCGGGCGAAACCAACCGAACATGCTCTGATCCCTTCGTTTATTTGCCTTCAAAATCGACCGCTATGACGAGACGGGCAACGCCGCCGCTACATATGGCTTCGTCAGCAACAATAGAGAGGAGTGTGAATTGCAGACAAAGTTTTTGCATCGAAGCCGACTAAGATAGTTTCTTGAGCAGGAACGCCTGCTGGTGTTGGCATTTTCCCATTGTTGCCGAATGCCGCTATTCGCCAATGATACCTTGCGAGACCTTTTGGACAACAGCTCTTCTGGATTTCATTCAACTTCCCCCGGAGTTCTACTCGCAAAACCAAACGCCGATCGGTACTGCTGGGCAAGCCAGCAGTGGCACCCAGCGAGTACCTCCTAAGCCGAAGGCCACACTACAGCGACTACACCCTGCCACCCTAGGTTGGATGGCACACCTGTTTGTATCGCGAATGGGCGAGTTGAGCGTTCGTGACCGCGCCCTGTTCCGCGTTGGGATGTTCCGCTCATTCAAGGCTTTCCGATATAAGGATGGCACAAGGCCGACGTCAAACCTTATCCTACCTAATATCCGCTTACCACGGCACGAATGAAATCTCACCATGAATCGACGTCAATTTACCAAACTGACCGGAGTCATTGGAGTGGGAGCGTGGTCTTCACTCGCCCTATCAGGGGAGTTGGAGACGCTCCAGCGTCCGCATCGTCCGGCGACGGCACACAGTGTCATCATGCTGTTCATGTCTGGGGGGCCGAGTCAGGTGGACACCTTCGATCCCAAACCAGAGCTAGCCAAACTTGAGGGCCAGGATGTGCCGGATTCGATTGCCCGCCATGTTCCGAAGATCAAACGGGCCGGCCTCAAGAACCTGATGGCCTCCCCTTGGAGCTTTCAAAACTTCGGCGAATCCGGGATGCCGATCTCGGAGCTGTTTCCG
>JAGQQQ010000179.1 GCA_020426125.1 Planctomycetaceae bacterium | reverse complement strand
CCTACGGGATGTTCGCCGTGAACGGGATCCTCTTCAACCATGAGTCTCCGCGTCGGGGGGAGACCTTCGTTACGCGGAAAATCAGCCGCGCCGCAGCCGCGATTTCTCTCGGCAAACAAGATTCCCTGTCGCTGGGCAACCTGGATTCCTATCGTGACTGGGGATTCGCGGGTGACTATGTCGACGCGATGTGGCGGATGCTCCAGGCGGATACGCCGGAAGATTTCGTGATTGCCACGGGCGAGACACACACGGTCCGCGAGTTTTGCGAAATCGCGTTTTCTCGGGTCGGTCTCCCGATCACCTGGAAAGGGGAAGGACTCGACGAAGTGGGTTGCGACAAGTTGGGACGAACCCTGATCCGAATCGACCCCCGGTTCTTCCGTCCAGCCGAGGTCGACACGCTTCTTGGTGACGCGAGCAAGGCGAAAGAAGTCCTCGGCTGGCAGCCCCAGGTGTCGTTCCAACAACTGGTCGAGATGATGGTCGACGCTGATCTGGAGAACCCCGGGTTGGTCCATGATGATTGAGGAAATTGCAACTCGTTTCCGTACTACTTTCCATTTGATTAACAAAAGTTGCGGCGACGTTAGCGATCCCAATGCCTCCAGCCACAATGGATGCAATCGATTCGTATTGTCCGATCAGTCTTTTCGCAGGAGTTCGGAGGAAGTCGGCAACGGGTTTCTTGGAGAATCTTCACGGCCCACTCCGTCTTGTCTACACTAGGGAGATTCCGCGAATCTCGCGGAGAAAATTGTTCGATACACCGTAGCTTGGTTGAAATATGTCTCGTCTTGTTTGCCTGATCGGCGTGTTGTCCGTTGTGATGTTGGTCAGCGGATGCCCGCAGAATTCTTCGTCTCCGCCCGTTGAACCGACACCTGCGGAGGCAGACGCTCCAGGGGAATCCTCACCGTCGGCCACAAGTGCGGAGCCGGCCACTGAGCCGACCGTTGAGCCCGATAACGCCGATGATATGCAGGCGTTGGCGGAGATGGGCGTCGTGATGAAGAAGGACTCTGCGGGGAACGTCATCGCGGCCGACGCCAAGCCGGCGACCATCACTGATGAACAAGTCCAGCACTTCCAAGGACTCCATTCGCTGAAAGTGCTCAGCCTGGAAAACGGCCAAATCACCGACGCAGGGCTGGAGGTCCTCGAGCATTTGCCGCAGCTGAATGAATTGAATCTTCGTCGTTGTTCGAGTCTCACTGCCGACGCGCTGACCCGTCTCAAGTTCGTGCCTGACCTGGAACGGCTCCTCCTGCTCTACACCGACATCCCCGACGAAGGGCTGCAACACTTGTCTCTCTTGAACAATCTCAAGGTGCTTGACCTGCGGGGATGCAAGAAAATCGGCAATGCCGGATTGGAACATCTGAAAGGTCTTGATTCTCTGGTCGATTTGAAGCTGCGGACGCCATCGGTGGACAATCGAGGACTCGCCCACCTCGCGGGGTTGACCAACTTGCGATACCTGTCGCTGGAAGACTGCGGAGTTGATGACGATGGCATGAAACACCTCGAAGGACTCGACAAACTCGTCGCCTTCAATGCGATGCGGTCTTACGTCGGGGACGACGGCATGAAATACCTCGCGGATAATCAACTCCGCGACCTGCGATTGCGTGACACGATTGTCCTCGGCCCCGGACTGGATGCGCTGGAAGGATCCCGAGATTCGCTGACATACCTTGATCTCAGCGAAACCCGGATATCAAACGACGGGCTGAAGAGCGTGGTGCCTTTCAAAAACTTAAAGACGTTGAGCGTCTGGAACGGCGCATTCGATGATGAAGGAATGGCACTGCTCGCGGACCTGAATCAACTGGAAGATCTCGACGTGCAGGGTACCCGGGATGTGACCTCCGCGAGTGCCGAATCGATCTTGAAGCTGCCCACGCTGCGCGTGCTCAACGTCGCGGAGACCTCTTTTGATGACGATGGCCTGATGAAGCTGGTGGACCACGAAGCGTTGAAAGAAATTAAAGTGAGCCGCTCAGGGATCACGGACGATGGCATCGCCAAGTTTCAGGAAGCACGCCCGAACGTGAAGATCGACAACGGTTTCTGAACTGCGGTTTCTGAACTGCGGATGCGGAAGTTGATTCGGATGATTCAGGACTCGGACGCCCAGAAAGCGTCCGCGAAACTGTGGAACCTATTACGTTTATTGTTTGTGAGATGTTGATTG
>JAGQQQ010000178.1 GCA_020426125.1 Planctomycetaceae bacterium | reverse complement strand
CGCCGCCCCGTTCGTTCCCGGCAGAGCCACGGGAATTCGGTGCTTCTGAATCAGCCCAGCGTGCCGCAACTTTGTCAACCGCTTCCGCGTACACCGCCCCGAAGAGTGATCGGGAAACAGAATCGTCTGGATCTGCTCCCGAGTCAGCACGTAATACCGGGCCAGCAAAGCGAGAACGAGAATATCAAATTCCGTGACCGGCATGGATCACCTGGGGAATCTATCGGATAGAAGACGCATCATCGCCGGAACAAACCGGACCGACAGCGCAAAAAAGGCACCGAGCAGCGCTCCGAAAACTGGAGGCATCTCGGTGGATAGATTCCTGATTTCTCAGGACGATACAACCGGGCAACTGCTCTTCCCCGCCAAAGCAGGACCAGAATCAGCCGTCAACCGGAGGCAACGCCGAAACGATTCATATTATGGTACGGTAAGGCGTTAAGATTTCAACCTTCTGGCAAAAGAAATTCGAACATGCGATAGTGGGGACAACCGGCACCGAACCTTTTGCACGAGGGCCATGACAAAGAAACACCGCCTTCAGACTCAGGCACTGATTCCATTCTGAGAAAGAGGATGAATCATGGACAATTCGACCCTAATTCAAGAGTATGCAAGCTCCGCAATTCGCGCCATGAAGGATCAAGCAGACGCTGTCGCTCGCCTCGAACACAAACCCTCGAAGGGACGATTTCGAGAGATCTTTGTAACGACTGCATTAGAGCAATATCTCACACATCAGTTCGGAATTGGCCACGGCATTGTCATCAACCAGCGGGGCGACCAGAGTTCAGAGCACGATGTGATCATTTTCGATCGAAGAATTCTCCCTCCTTTCATCGCGTCGGGTGCTTTGGGCGCATTTCCAGTCGAAGCAGTCATTGCAACTGTAGAAGTCAAGAGCAATCTGACAGCTGAATCAATCAGGGACGCTGGATCCGCAGCTGCGAAACTGCATGAGATTCATCAGACGGGAACGATCTACGAGGATTGTACGGTCGAACGACCGCTGACTTCCATCGTTGGATTCAAAGACGGAGGAACGGGCTGTAACCCGAGTGACATGGAAAAGGCGTGCTCCAACCTGAATGATGTCAACTTGCTATTTGCGATTTGCTTAGTTGGGAGCTTCAGTTGGCTTCGCTTGAATGGATGGCAAGTGCAGAAGGGCGATCAGGACTTTGAAGAGACCAAGAGGTTCATGGCAGCATTGCTCGATAACGTGCGCACAAAAGCAGAGCGGCGTTATTCGATGTTGACAAAAAAACACCGAGATTGGCTGAGCGTTTACACACGTTGGGACTGTTCGGGAGCAGCAGCGTTACGGGGCCATGATATTGCACCAACCGCGACGACTCCCGATCCGAATTTGGGGTGAGGACAGAAAGGAGCTCTTTAGGTCTCTCAGGAATTTAAGGGAATTCCGTCTGCCACTGAAACTGTGTCGATCACTATGCAGAGAGCACGGAATACAATTTGTAATTCAGCTTGGGGTGCTGGGGCGGAGCCCCGGCTATATTGGTGGAAGCGTGGTGTGGACCGTCCGACCATGGGTGGGAAACAGGCCGGCGAGGGTACGAGCCGACTCCCCCTGAAACGCAGCAATCAAGCCGGGGGTCGCGACGCCGCAGCGGAAACAGTCCCCGGCACCCCAAGCGGCCAATTCACAATGCTTTACGACATGAATGTCTTCCGCTTGTAAGAGGACCGGGGCGGACCACCTTTGGTACCCCTTTTTCGGCCCATTTTGAGGCCGTTCCCAGACCATATTTCGAGCCAACCGGCAAGTGACTTTTGGGTGATCAGGGACCAAAATGGCCTCATGCGCAACCTGGCACCTTCCCCCATCGAGCAAATGGTTGAGGAGGCCCGTGCTGAGGAGTTGTTGGCGAGGATGGACCTTCAAGAGGATCTGGCCGACCTCTGGGCCACCGAACGCTGTGAGTTCATGCGACGGAATTTCGCGGAGATGTATCAAAAGGCGATTGGCATCCACCCCGCCCAACAAGAAGATCTGCGGATCATGTTGGAAATGGTTCAGCAAGGAGAACTAGCTCGCGTGGCCGACATTCTCATCGAGTTTCAATCGGACGTTGACTGAAAGAACGGGTCGTCCGCCGCGTCGACCGACGTCTCCGTCGATATCACAACTTTGGGCGAAATCACGCGATTGATCCGTTCTTCCCGTTCGCGATCAATCACCGCCGGGGACGTGAATGCCTCGGACGCGAAGTTTTCCTGAATCAACTCTTCGACCTCTTCGATGACTTCGGGGAGTTCCTCGCGAAGCTGATAGGTTGGCCATTTCAGATAGCCAACGGCCATCTGTTTGATATCAATATCGTAAAGCTTCGGATCGTCCACCAGCCGTAGAAGTGCACGCCCTCGCGAAAGCTGCCGAATCTTTTGTGCCCAGAGTGACCGCTGCTCGTCGAACGAGTAGTACGTCCGACTGGAGAGTTCCTGGAAGTTGTCGTAGATGGGCAGAAATGTCTCACCTTCCGTTTCTCCGTAAGTCTCGGAACGACTCTGTCCCTCACTTCGGCCCTGGTTCTCGCCGCGATCTTGGCCTTCGTTCTTGGTCTCGATATACGAGCCATCGCGTTTGGACACGGAGTCTTTCCGCGACCAGGATTCTCCGTAGGTCTTGTTCCACTGGTCCACGCACGACTGCGAGGTCGACATACTTTTCACCTTTTCGCGTTTGTGGCCGGCAATCAGTTGGCGGCGAGAATAAATCTCGTCCTTGACTTTTTTGGGATTAAAGGACAATGAACCGCACTCCGAGGCCAACAGTTCCGCGTCTTCGCCCTGAACACCGAAGATCAGTCGGGATTGGGCCTGGAAGATCAAATTCGTCAAGTCGTGGTCCCCTCGCTGCAATTGGGAAAAGGACTGATGGGACAGCATCAGCTTAATCCCGAGCTGTCGCACTTCCGGAATTGCATGTTCAATGTCTGGACCAACGAAGTTCTGAAATTCATCGAGGACCACGTATGTTGGATAACGGACGCCAATCGGGAACGAGCGTGCCACAGCCAAAATCTCATTCAGCACCAGTCCCCCAATCGCATCGGCGACTTGTCCATCAAGCCGGTTTCGGGGAGAAAGATCGAGAATGACGATCCTCCGGTCTTTCATCAGCTGCTCGACATTGAACCCGTTATGCGTCGTGCCGAACATGCGATTGAGGATCGGATTCTCCAAATACGGCTTCAAGCGATTCCTGGTCGAATCCAGAATCCGCTCCACTTCCGATGAACGGGTCTTCAACAGCGAATCCCACTCCGTTTTCAGGCCGGGCGGAAGGCATCTCAATAACGGCTCGTGGTGCTTGCTTCCGGGAAACAGTAGATGGGCACAATCCGAGACGGTCAGCCCCAGATACGCCATCGCCCAAAACGAGTTGAACGTCCAGCGAGCCAGCCGCGGCATTGCCTCGATATTTACGTCTTCCCACGCCCGCAGAATGATGTCTGTCGTCCGGGTGACTTTGAAGTAGCCATGGGCTTCCGTCTCGTAGGTCAACGGATTAAACCCCAGAATCACGTCTTCATTCGATGGCTGGATATAAAGGAGCCGTTCGCGAACATCGCTGGGGCAATACTCCGAGGCCATCCATAACAACAGCTCAAAGCTGAAATTCCCCAGTCGATCGATAATAAAGAACGCCGACTCGTCGACGGGATCATCCATCAACTGCTGCAAAATGGTATGGAGTGCCGTGGTCTTCCCCTTCCCCGTTCCACCAATGAGATGAAGATGGGTATCAAACGCAGATCGTGGCATTCGAAACGATGCCCCTGTTTCACGATCTTGGCCCAGCAGGAGTGTTCTCATATCGGCATGTCTCCCAAGATACGTTCCATCATTTCCGTGTGCTTTCGACTCAATGTCGCAAGCATCGATCGCTTCTGTCGATCCGTGAGGTTGAGCCGCTCAACCATCCGGCAATTCTCCTGATACCACTCCGCCGCCTCTTCGAGAGTCGTCACCTTCTTGGGGGGAAGCACCCGTTCAACGAGTTGTTCGACCAACTCGCTGAGCTCTTGAAGTCGGCGTTCAACCGTCTCGACCGGCTGACTATCCCCCATGTAGGATTTCAAGTACTCGTCGAAGTCGCTACGAGTGAACATTTCTCCGAGTGTGGACCGATGCCGCAAAAAGAGCTGCATCGCCTGGGCACGTGCCTCTTCTTTTCGCCGTTTCCAAACCAAAGCCTGCTGACGGCGTTCTTCTTCTTGTCTCGCAGCCGCTTCCCGTTGGGGGGCGTTTCGTTCCCAATCCAGATCGGCCTGATGTTGCCGCTTTCTCCGCTCGATCTCCTCTTCGCGACGTTGACGTTCCCGCTCACGACGTTCTTGCCAGCGGCGAGCCTCCGAAGCCAAATCCGCGATGCGTTGCCAAATCGGCTGAAGTGTCCGCACGACTCCACACGCGATCGTGCCGAATAGAATTCCCCGCAACAGCATTGCTGCGACGCCCCACCGGTCATTCATCCCATGCTCGGTCAGCCAAGCCCCCGCCCAGAGCAAAAACGCTCCGATGCCGAGCTTTATCCCCCAGTGATGAAAATCAGGCCGCATCTGCTGAACCGCTGCGCCGAGATAGTGGACAACCACGGCAATTAGAATCAGCGAGACAAGATCCATCGAACCGAGGCCGGTGAATAGATTGTCGTCCCCGCTGGAATATTGAGGAGCAGGAATCGATACCGGCGGAATCTGAAAGATGACCGTCCCAACGATCTCAGAGGATCTGAGAATCGACGATGATAAGAGATTCAGAAACGGACCCGACTCGGTGTACATGGCCCACCAATCACAGGACGTTGAGAAGTGACTCCCCCGTTGTCACACATTCTGTCGACCCACGGAGGCCCTTATCCTAAATCAATCGATTCCGATGGTTCAATCGTCGGCTCCAACCGGTCATGCCCTGAGCTATGGCCCAGTCATTGTGAACTGGCCATTGGATGCAGTTGGTCGTGTTCACGAATTGGGGCAAAGACTGTTCACGTCCAATCTCCGTTGACCACCCAAGACCGCAGTCCGCACCTGCCTGAACCACTCCCCGACTCCAGGTCACACCCCGGCCTCGACTCCCCTCTTGGCTGGGATCATGCACCGCCTTCCACTCCCCCGTTCTGGACGGGAGTCATTCTGAATCACCAGTCAAAGACCTTGCGTTTGACCGGGGGAGGTGTATGGTGTGACCACCACTCCCCCACTCCGCATGGATCAGTTCCTCCCCATCAAAGACGCCGTCAAACTGACCGGCAAAAGTGAATCGACGATCAAACGTATGATTCGCGAAGTGGTCAATGACCCCGGCCACGACGACCGGTCGCTGATCCTCCCCTCTTCCGAGGAGATCGAGGAGAAGCGGAAATCCGGCGAGCCCTATATCTGGCGGATTCATCGCGACTTATTGCTGAAACGGTTCCCGCCCGAAGACGGTTCAGAACCGTCGGGGGCCAACCCCGTTCAAACGGCCGATCAAGACCGGGGTTCGACCCAGATCATGGAAGTGCTTCGTGAACAGTTGCAATCGAAGGACCGGCAGATCGCCACGCTGGAAACGCAGCTCGACCGCAAGGACCAGCAAATTCACAGTCTGAATGAACGAATGCATGAAACCCACATCCTCATGAACGAGCTTCAGAAGCGGCTCGCGATCGCTCCACCTGTTCAGAACGCCGAATCGGCGACAGAGAAGGGGACTGCCCGCGCTGAGGCAAAACCGGCGTCCGCGAAATCCATCTGGACACGGCCGATCACTGATGTCCTATTCCGCCGAAAAGGGGAGTAAGCTGTCCCGTTGAAATCTAAAACCTCATGCCCACTGCGTCTGCTTCCCATCGGCCTAAGTCACGGCCTCCCATCAGTCGGGGGAGGGGACTGGCGGC
>JAGQQQ010000177.1 GCA_020426125.1 Planctomycetaceae bacterium | reverse complement strand
GAAATCAGATCAGATCCAGAAATGTCTGGACGAAATCATCGGTGGAATCGAAAATCATCGCATTCGGATTGATGATTTGTAAGTCAGGGAGGCTGGCCCCTTGACCGACACCAAACGCCAGCAGATTCGCGCCGAGCCCCATCAGTGCGGCGACGTCATCATCGAACGGTCCTCCTGTATTATTCCCTCCATCGGACAGGAAGACCACGTTCGGATCTCCCTCGGGCGTGGCGATCGTCGGGAACAGGTTTGTCGCTTCCACGAGCGCGGATTCGAAATTCGTGCTTCCGCCGACACCCATAAAGCCCGATGTGATCCCACTGACAGCTTCCTCGAAATCGAAGATGCCGTTCATGTTGAGGTCGAGGCCCGGGGAGACAGCTGTTTGGACTCCGGGCGTGATCGGATCAAGGTCGATTGTCGCGGCGCTGGTAGCGAACACGATGACGCTGACCGTGGAATCCATTCCCAAACCGGCCATCACGAATTCCTCATGGAACGCAATGATTGCTGCCAGTTCGGCATCCAAAATCGTATCGGCGGAGCCATCACCGTTGACATCTCCGACCGGCGTTCCCTGGAACGCTGAACTGGTGCTGCCGGACACATCGATGATCAACACGACTTGTGGATTATCACCAATCACGACCCCAGGGTTTTTGACGAAGCAAGAGGTTCGGAAATTGGGGAAAGCATTTTCCAGGTATTCCAGCATGTCATCCACACGCGGCTGAACGGCGCCCGGATCGACGATGTCAACGCTGTAAAGTCGCGGCCGTCTGGCGAAGTTTTGGCCATCCTCGATTCCGATCTGGTCGTAGCCGCTACTCCCGTAGACGTTGAGTTTCGTCTCGAAGGTATGCGTTCCCGTGACCAACGCGGAGTCGTTGCCTTTGCCCATCCAGACATACAGACCGCGATGGAAGACATTCCCCACGTCGTCGTTTTCAGCGAGGACGAACGTGTCGTTGCCGTACGAACCGTAGACGTAGGTCTTGTATCCAAACTCATTGCCAGACAGGGAAATGAGGTCATCACCCACGCCGCCGACCAGTTTGGTCAGTCCGCCAACGGTCGATCCGCACATGCAGAAGCCATCGTTTCCGTAGCTGCCGTCCCAGTAAAGTTTGCGGCCAATGTGGGAGTCCACGACGCCGACGAGGTCATCGTCCTTTCCGGAGTAGATCCGCAGGCTCTTGTCGATGTTCACGGTATCCACACGGATGTCGTCCATTCCGCTGTAACCACGGATGGTCGCCCGGTCTGCGGTCGACTCGGAGAACTCGATAAAGTCGTCTCCCTTGTATCCGAGAATGATCGCGGTCGTGCCGACATCGACCTTGTTGGCGATCAGCGTGTCGTTTCCAGCGTCCCCGTCCAACCAGAGGTGCCAACCCATCTTGGTTTCGGAGATTGTGATCTGGTCGTCGCCCGAGCCGCCTTTGGCAAAGAGATAGTGGCGGATATTCGAGCCTTCGACTTGGATCTCGTCGTTGCCGGAGGCTCCCCAGATCCCCAGGGATTTTTCCGTCACCGCGATCTTCGAGACAAGAATCTCATCATCTTCCGAGCCGCCATCGATCCGGAGCTTGTAGTCAAACTTGGATTCGGAGATCGCGATCGAATCGTCCCCTTCCTGGCCCCAAACTCGCATCAGGCCATCAACCGCGGATTCGCTGATGGCAATCTTGTCGGCTCCCGTCCCACCGGCAACCAACCCGGATCTGAGATGTGAATTGTCGATCGAGATCGCATCGTCGCCGCCACTTCCGTAGACCACGAGTCCGCCGCCGAAATTGAGATTTTCCAATGAGAGTTGGTCGTGGCCGTCACCGAGTTGAATCCAGGCCAGCCCCGAGAGGGACGCCAACGCCGGATTTCCCCCGTCTACGGCCAGTGAGTCATCTCCACCCTGCATGTTGATTGCCACGTGGCTGACGGCAGTCGCCGGAATCGACCATTGGGCGACTCCGTTGATCGTGGTTCCGTTCTGACCCGCAATCACGAGATCGCCCATCGGTGTGACCTCGGCGGTCACATCGTTGTCCGCGTTATCGCCGACGACGGTCAGCTTTCCGCCGCTCAGCGACGCGGACACATTGCCCGACAGCAATGTCCGGTCTTCGAGTCGTTCCGATGAGAGTTGGGCAATCCCTGCCTGGAATGATCCACGTCCCAGTGATCCGGTTTGCCGACGACGGCTGACAGACCGCCGGAAGAATTTGGAGAAGGGAAAATGCATTGGGTACTCCCGCGTTGAAAAACTGCCACGCGGACCGGACACCGTCCGTCCGACAACCTGGGCAACTGTGATATCCGCAGAACTACCAAAAAGTGTGCAATCTCCTCAACCGATCCAGATGGCCTATTTTCACTTTTTTTGTATTTGGAAATCCCACTTCAAAAATTACTATCCGGTTATAAAACTGTCAAAATAGGGGGGTGACACCAGATGTGGACCAATTCGCACAGGGGAATCGGTTCAGTTTTCCCCGTCCCGATGAAGGCGATTGATTCCCAGAATGAAGCGTCACAAGGGGCTCATTTTTCCTCTGATCGCAGATGGCGATCCAAAAACTGGTAGGTTCCGACGCCGTTGATCGTGTGTGGACCATCGAAGACTTCAATCTTGGTCTGGTTCCCGATTCCCAGTTTGTCGTAGAAGCGACGAACCTTTGCATACTCCCAGGCGACCCATTCATCGGGGGCGACCCCATCGTCGTGGCCCCGTTCGACCATCATGGGACGCGGGATCATCAGATAAGACAATTCGGCGTAGTTGGCGATATGGCCCATGTTCCATTCAAAAATTTCGTATTCCGGGGTGTAGACATACGAATACCGGTCCTCGGCGGACGCATTCTTACGGATCCAGTCGTTGTAGTCCGCAGAGCAGATGGTCAGACAGTATCCCGGTTCCCCTTCACGAGGAGGCAGGAGAGGAGGAACACGGACGGCCGTCTTCCCGCCGTAGGAGAGCCCATAAAATGCGATGCGATCGGCATCCGTCCAAGGGAGTTCGGCCAGCCATTTCAAAGTCTGGCGATGTTGCTCGATGATGTAGCTGAACAGCGATCGCCCGATCGGGTTGCTCTTCCGTTGAATGACCCGAAAATTGTCATAGCCGCGATATGGATTCTGCGGAGCGTAAACGATGTATCCCTGCTTGACGAGAGCGGTGCTGAATCCCTTATACGCCCGCCAGGCCCGCTGTTCTTGATCCTCAGTGATGGTGTCCATGGGCACGCCTTCGAGGCCATGTTGGCAAACGACGACGGGCCGCTGCTCCCCCTCCTTCAAATCGTTCGGCAGCAACAGAATGCCGCCCGCGATGATGCTGGCGAAGTTCGGATCCGCGAAGTCCCCATACTCTTGGCTCGGATGCACGTCCAGAACCACTTCATAGCCGGTATGGGTCTCCTCGGAAATGACCCGCCGACTCCGTACGTTCAGCGATGAGGTCGAACGCGGAAGTTTTCCAATGAAGGTTTCATGGACCATCTCCCGGTACTTCTCCAGCGATGTCGCCGCGGAGTCGGGACTGCTCATGTCAATGTCCGACCAGAGCTTGGCACGGACTTTATCACTGCTGTGCAGGAGCCTTTGGGAGTAGCGAACCAATTCGCCGACTTGCGATTTCATCCGCTGATCCAGAGCCACCGGCTCGACATTTTGCGTCCATTGGCCCTCAAGATGAGGCACGTCGGGGAGTTCCTCAGAGAGCAGTGCCGTCAGTAAATCTGAGCCGGCGACTGCCTTCCCTTCTCCCTCGATCAGTTGGATGGCATCTTCGGATCCCGACTTCTCGAAGTAGGACTTGGCCCGCTCAAACTCGATCTGGACACTTGCTAATGTCGGCGGTTCAATGACGCCTGGTGCCGCGATGTTTGCCTTCCCTTGAACTTGTTGGGGATCGGGAACAGTCACCGGCGAACTCGCTTCGATGACGAGTTTTCGAGGGGCGATGAGACTGGCGATCTCCGCGTCTCCAAACTCGGTGAGTTGTCCATAGAGATTGCGATAAATTGGCTCCTGCCACACGTTTTCTCGCTGATCGAAGTAGCCGCATACGGCTGTCGCTTGCACTCGCTCATCGAGTGCCCCTGCTAGCAATGCGAGCAAGCCCCCTTCGCCGATCCCGATCACGGAAACCTCCGCGTTGGGATAATGGTCGATCACACGAATGATTTTCGCGACTTCCAATCCCACGGGATGCCGGCCCATCTCGAACAGCGTTCGATAGACGTATTCGCGATGGGGCATGTTCGTCCAACGAATGTCCGGATGTCCGGAAAACTGATGGTTCCGATTGATTAACACCGGGCAGACGACGTGATACCCCGCATCGGCCAGTCGCTTCGCGAGAGGCGGGGGATTGGGCTCCTCGCTGCCGATGCCAAACATTTCTTCGGGTAAGGTATCCGCATCGGGGATGACGAGGACTACTTGAAGACGTTCGCGTTGCTGTGCGCGCGGAAGACGCTTTCGAGCGGTGAGAGCGTGGCCATGAACTCCGGGCAACACTTCCCAGCGGTTAGTCATGACTGTCAGTGAATCTCGAAAACTCTCTGGGACCGAGTAGACGTTGCTCAGCTGAGTAAACATTTGCACCGGCAAAAACTCGAGTTCCTCGGGATATCCGATGATCCGCTTCAGGCGTTTCCGAGCTTCGTCTCGTTCGTTTTGCCCCGCATCGGTCGTGGGAGTTTCGTCCACCCAACTTGGGCGTCGAACTTCCCGAACCTTCGCCAGTTCCCGGTCCGCGAAATGGCTGATGCCGCGGACCATCACCACATCGAGCGGCTCCTCCATTTGCAAAGGAGCCGAATTCGGCAGAGTCTCTCCTCGCTGAGTGATGGAATCCTGGGCCAAGGCGTCCGATGCGACGACAACAACAAGCAATGCAAACAGGCGAACAGCCATAAGACCTCCGGGCGAAATCGAGCAGTGGGATGCGGCAATTCTTGCCGGAGTATAGGGTGCGGGGAGTCCCATCGCGAGGTGTTGATCCTCAGTCAGACGATGAAGTCTGCCTAACCGGAACCGACCACGATCGGTGCGGCGTCCCGCAGCGAAAACGCTCTTGGAATGTTTCGTGCAGGACGATACCACCCATAATTCCTGTATCGAGGGACTGATCCGAACCATGTCCAACCCGCCCAACTCGATCGTCCGCCTGCTGCTGACACCGGTGGTGTTGATCGGATTGTGCATCCCGACATTCGCCCAAGACTTCACGGACAACTTCGCAGCCTTCCCCGAAGACGGTGGCTTCCCAGAAGGGGGCGGCATGGTCTCCGCGGATAGCGGAGTGATCTTTCCTGAAGAGCTGCCGCTCGATCCGCCGGTCCTGCCATCGTTCTACTCGCAATACACGCAGTGCGCGGAGTGCCCGACACCAGTCCTTCTCCCGGTGGGATATGTGCTCTCAAAAGGAGACCCCGACTGGCGCTGGACGTTTCGTCCGAAAGGGTTTCTTTACAGCACTTA
>JAGQQQ010000011.1 GCA_020426125.1 Planctomycetaceae bacterium | reverse complement strand
CCCGGGCGGTCCTTCTTCATCTGCAAGGGAATCGAGTAGGCATCGAGGGCTTCAGCCTTGAGCAACTGCTGTTTCACATGCCCGAGAACTTCGCCCGTGACATCATCGAGATTGGTTTCGAGCAGGCAGACCGTCTCCCTGGACTGAGACGCGACGCTGGTTCCGACAAACAGCCGCAACAGATTGGCTCGGTCGGGAAAGTCCATGGTCCCGGCCCCGTAGCCGACGCTTTCGATCGTCATCGCCGGCATGGGGCCAAAACGATCCGCAAGCACACGGACGATTGCCGCCCCAGTGGGAGTGGTCAGTTCCGCATCAATGGGGACGTCCGCGAGGGGAATCCCTTTGAGCAGTTCAGCGGTGCCCGGTGTGGGGACGGGGCAGAGGCCGTGGTCGATCCGGACTTGTCCGCGTCCTGGAGGCAACGGAGCGCAGACAATCTGATCGGCGCCCAGCAAGTCGAATCCGATTGCCGCCCCGACAATGTCCACGATCGAATCAATCGCCCCGACTTCATGGAAATGGATCTTATCAAGCGTCGTCCCGTGGACACGAGCTTCCGCTTCAGCAACTTCTCGAAAGATGTCCAAAGCCAGATGCTTCTGTTGTTCCGTCAGACCCGTTGCTGGTTCAATCAGGCGGACAATGTCGCTGTAGTGCCGATGGGCGTGCTGTTCGGGGTGGACGACGCTAATCCGTTTCGCGCGAAAACAGCCTTTCATCACCTCCTCGATTTCCAGGGACACCCCCGGAAGATCCAGTGAGGCGATGCCGTCACGGAGTTGTTGTTCATCGATGCCCGCGTCCAGCAAGGCGGCGAGCGTCATGTCGCCGCTGATCCCGGTCGCGCATTCGAGGTAGACCACCTTCATAAAGTTGTTCACTTCGCCATTCGAGGAGGGGAATTGCCCGGGCGACTTTCTCAGGAGTGGATGGGATTTGCAACGGCATCGACCTGGGAGGTTTCGTTTCATCAACAGCTGAAATCGCTTCAACCCAATTATCCGGCCAGCAATTCTCAGGAAAGGGGAGAATGGAATTTGACTCGCGCGGGGCGAAACCTAGCGTTGGGAAGAGTGAGTCGTTCTCCAAAGAGAAGAACCATGCGCCGTTTTCGAAATTCCAATCCTGCAAGGCTCCGTCGCTTGAATGTCCGAAAAGGGGCATTGGTTGTCGTAGCCGCCATTTTGCTGGTCGTGGTTTTCGCCTTCACGGCGTTCACAGTCGATGTCGGCTACATGAATCTCCTCAAGGGAGAACTTCAGAATGCCGCCGATGCGGCCGCTCTCGCGGCCGCGGCTGATCTTCCCGATGGGCAGAACGCGGCCCGAACCGCCGCGACGGACATCGCTGCCGAAAACACGGCCGCCGGCGGGCCCGTCACCCTGACTACCGGGGATATTGAGTTTGGAACGTTCAACTTTCTGACCAAACAATTCAATGTCGGGGGCGCCTCTCCCAACGCCGTACGGGTGACGGCACGCGCCAACAACGTCGCGTATTTCTTCGCGCCGGTCATGGGGCAGAGAAATTTCAATGTCGCAGCCCAATCGATTGGAATGTTAAACCCTCGAGACATCGTCTTCGTTGTGGACACATCCGGCTCGATGAACGACGACACGGAACCGTGCTGGGCGACGGATATCATCAACAGTACGTATTCGGGAGCCGGCTATCCGACCGTTGCCTCCGACCTGATGGCCGCCCTGTATCAGGACTTCGGATTCGGGACATTTCCCGGACAGTTGCAATACCTGGGGTATCCGCTGGGGGTGGCATCGAACGACTATACCTTTGCTGAAATGAGTAAAGACGATGGTCCGCTCGCGGATGCCGCGATGCCAGCTCAATACCGGATCCTGACCACGGACGACGAGGCCACCCGGAAAATCAAAACATACAGTTGGGTGATCGACAATCAGATTGCCACTTTGATGCCCAACGCCAAGCCGACTCCCGACTCCACAACGAACTACCTGTACTGGGAAAAGTACATCGACTACATCATGGACAATGCGTGGATCGGTGAACCACCTCCCCCGGACCCAGATGATGGCAGCGGCGGCGGCGGATCCACGGGGGGTTCCACCGGGGGCGGAGGTTCATCGGAGCCCGATCCTCCGACACCTCCAGCCGGGAATTACTCCCTCGGCACACTCTCGCTTGAGCAGCAGCAGTCGTACTGGAAAGAACTCCGGGGAGACTTCGAGAGCTCCCTGCCCCAACCCGGATCGAACGAGTCCTCTCAGTCACTGGCGTTCTTTCAGACCACGTTTCCGGGGTGTCCCCGCCGGGGGACCAACGATTACTTGTACCTTCCGCCAAACAACGATGGAGACCGAATCTACTATTTCAACAACCCGAATGTGTACACATTTCCCTCGGCCGACACAGGGGATATCTACGACTGGCGAAATAAAATTGGCTACTTCACTTATGTGCAGTACATGATGGACTGGGGGCGAGATCGGAGTCCCGCGTCAGACAACGCAACGAACGCGGATCCCGCACTCGCTGGAAAGACTCCCTTGTCGGCGCTGAGTCCCGATTGCCCCTATCATACTGAGACAACGGCCGGAGGAACATTTTCTTTTCCTCCCCGGGAACAGCCCATGCATGCGACGCGTCGTGCTCTGATTGCGGCTCTGCAAGTCGTCCGGCAACAGAACGCCGGGATCACCAACGGGGCTGGGGATCGGGTCGCGATCGTCACCTTCGATGCGCTGGATGCCTACCATGCCCCGCGAATCGAGATCGGGCTCACGGCCGACTACTCGGCGGCCATGTCCGCTTGCACGACGATCCAGTCGGTCAGCGATATCGGCAATACTACGGCAATCGAGGCTGGCCTCATCACGGCGAGAAACCATTTGAAATCCCCGGATGACGGGGGATTTGGACGGGATTACGCGAACAAAGTCATTGTCCTTTTGACCGATGGCGTTCCCAATGTCTGGACCTCCACAGAAGGGCAGGTCTCCAGCCATATCCTGAGCAATCCCTCTGCTGAGTACTATGCCCCGGATTACATCTGGTACAACTCGGTGTTAATGCAAGCCGATCTCGCCCGCGAGGAAGAGACGCACGTCTACGCAGTCGGCGTGGGACTTGGAGCGGATTACGATTTCATGGACCGAATCGCCCGACTCTCGCTGACCGACGAGGGGGGACTGAGTCCTCGCGGTTCGGGAAATCCCGCCGAGTACGAGCAGAGAATGTCGGAAATCTTTGGAGAGATCATTCAGGCTCCCGGAGCCCGAATTGTCGAGTGAAATTCCTGAAGACTCCCCAAGGAGCCACCGCCGGAATGCCGATCTGGTTTTTCCGGAACCGCGTCCGGCGGTGTTGTTTTGGGGCTGACGAGATGGCAACGGAATCGCCACTCAAACGGGCCAACGGCATTTCACTCCCTTGAATCACCTCAAAGGCTTGATCTCTCGTCCCGCGACGGACGCATCGGCCGCGAGGATGAAGATCTCAACGCGGCGGTTTTCCTGCCGAGACCCCTCGTCCTTGTTCGGCACCTTGGGTTGATGCATGCTGTAGCCGGCGACCCCCATCCGGGGTTCCGCCAACCCGTATTTCGCGAGTTGTCGAACGACGGCTGTCGCGCGATGGGCCGATAACTCCCAGTTGGTTTCATGTTTCGCCCGCGTTCCGGGGGTGACAACGGGCTGGTCGTCCGTGTGTCCCACAACCAGGATGTTGAACTGCCGAGCGTCGCCGGAATTCATAATCTCAGAGAACTCCTGCAACAATTTGAGCCCTTCCGGTCGGACCTGGCTACTCCCAGTTGCGAACAGCAGATCGCCGTTAAATTTGCTGACACCGGTGATCGGGTCGAATTCAAAGTCAGGATACTTGCGAGCCAGTTCCTCGAATCGGCGACTGGCCGCTCCGTTGAGGGGATTGTCCGGAGAGGGCAGGCTGGTCAGCAGATTCTTGTATTCCCCGTGCAACTTCGATCGTTCCTGGGCGAGATTCTCGATTCGCTGGTTGGCCACTTGAATCTCTCGTTGAGCCGCCTCGAGGTTTTGCTGAAGGCCAGCCGCCAGAGATTCCGCCTGTTGTTTTTCCGCGGCGATTTGCCCCAGCGACATCTCCATTTGCCCCAGGGACATTTGCATCGAACCAAGATCGCTGCACAACTGGCGGTTTTGGTGGTAGATTCTGTAGGTCTGAATCTGGCTTTGTCGCAGCCGTTTCCGGGGAACAAAATGGCGGCAACCTGGAAACAGGCCGCCGATGGCGGCACCCATGAGCAGTAGCGCCATCCATTTTCGTATGTCGCGTGACATCGAACGAGTCCTGCAATTTCGGGAAGGGAATGGCCAGCCCAGGATGGGGCAATTGGCATTCGAATCGGGGGAGATCGTGGATGCAAACCGGAATCGGTTCGCGAGAATCGAGTTTCTATGGAGAAATCCCCTGAGGGCAAAGACCTTTCCCTCAAGTCCAGAGCCCGAGCGACCGAAGAATTGGCGTTTTTTGAGGGTCCAGAAGGGCTCCAGACGTTTCCTAGAATCTGAACTTGAGGGAACTTACGGAGTTTTTCCGAATTTGTCAGAGGCTGCCGGTCCAACCGCAGCTCGATTCGGCAGGTTTAGCCGATCTACTATGAAAAATGCTGAGTGAGAGGACTTTGCCACCCACAAAAACCCCTCTCAGTCCTCGATTCGATCCCTTGACGATCCCCACAAGAAGCGTCATCATGCTTCCCTTCCACATGATGATGGACAGATCGAAGAATTTTGAAGCGTTTTTCAGTTAACAGGAATCAACGTCCATGGGTCGGTACACGGGACCGAAAGCCAAGATTAATCGTCGTCTCGGATTTCAAGTGTTCGAGAACAACGGTGCCGTACGTGCGTTTGAGCGGAAAGAATATCCGCCGGGAATGGCCCAGCGCCGCCGCAAGCCAACCATCTATGGTCAGGCTCTGCAAGAAAAGCAGAAGATCAAGTTTTACTACGGACTGCGTGAAAAGCATCTGCGACGGTACTTCGCCAAGGCCAAACACATTAAGGGGAACACTGGGGAGAATCTGCTGATTCTCTGTGAACGTCGCCTCGACAATGTCGTGCGTCGGGCCGGGTTTGCTTTAACCCGTCCTCAAGCCCGTCAGGGGATTGTCCACGGCCATTTCCTGGTCAACGGTCGACGTGTCGACCGGCCTTCGTTTCAGGTGAAGGCTGGCGATGTCATCACCGTCAAAAATCGACCAAATCTGAAGAAGCTCTATGCGGAGTTGAGCCAAGCAGCGGGTGACTCGAACGCGAGCTGGATCAACTTTGATAGAGACGATTTGAAAGCAATCGTGACGTCACTCCCGACGGCGGACGACATCAGTTTGCCCGTTGATGTGGGTTCGGTTGTGGCATTCCTTTCTCGCTAGTAGATTTTCAGGCCAATGTGCATGGTGATCGGTCTCCCGGTCACCATTTTTTTTGCGCCGAATGACAAACAATTTATCTGGTGAGGCTCGACTCGGATTTCGCCCCTGAGGCTCGGAGGAAAATGTTCATGCAAGTCTCTCGTCGTCACTTTTTCACCGCCGCCGCCTCGACTGTCGCAACGGCAGCCGCCTTCCCCCAACAATTCGTGACAGCTCAAGAGCCTGCCCAAAGGCCTGCCCAACGCACCCGTCCTCCGCGGATCGGAGTTTCGACATACTCCTATTGGCGGTTCCGTCCGGACACGAAGCTGACCATCGAGGAATGCGTCAATCTGGCTGCGGAAACGGGATTCGACGCCATTGAAGTGCTGCACATCCAGATGGAAGACGAGTCGAATGCGACATTGCAGCGAATCAAGCAGGCCGCCTTTCGAAGTGGCCTGGACTTGTGCGGATTCTCGACCCATCAGGGGTTTGTCTCGCCGGATCCGGACGTTCGCCAGCGGAATGTGGAGCACACGATCCGTTGCATCGAGTTGGCTTACGCGATGGGGATCCCCACGATGCGCGTCAACACGGGACGCTGGGGAACCATCAAAAGTTTCGATGAACTCATGGCCCAAAAGGGGATCGAACCGAAGTTGGAAGGAGTCTCGGAGGACGAAGGCTTTCAGTGGGTGATCGACAGCTTCGAAAAGTGTCTCAAGACAGCCGAAAAATGCGGCGTTGTGCTCGGACTGGAAAACCATTGGGGATTGGGGCGCACAGCCGATGGAGTGATCCGAGTCATTGACGCCATCGACAGCCCCTGGCTGAGAGCGACACTGGATACGGGGAATTTTCTCGAACGCCAATACGAACAATATGAGCAACTCGCCCCTTACGCCGTGTTTGTCCAGGCGAAAACCTACATGGGAGGAGGGACCTGGTACACACTGGAAATTGATTACGACCGAGTCGCCAAGTTACTCGCCGACAGGAATTATCAAGGATATGTTTCCCTGGAGTTCGAAGGGCAGGCTCCTCATGAGCAGGCGATCCCGGAGAGCCTGACTCTACTCAGAAGGGCGTTTGGAACAATCTCGTGAGCGGAGCGGAACAACCGGGCGATCTAACGACGGCTGCGGCGCTGGTGTCCTTCCGCCGCCGCCTCAACGCCTGGTATCGTCAACACGCGCGACCGCTCCCTTGGCGGGAGACTTCGGATCCCTATTCGATTTGGGTCAGCGAGATCATGCTGCAACAGACAACGGTCGCCGCCGTCATCCCTTTTTATCATAGGTTTCTCACTCGGTTTCCAACCGTTCGGCAACTTGCCGACGCTTCAGAGGAAGAAGTTCTTCAGTACTGGGAAGGGCTCGGGTATTACAGCCGAGGGCGAAATCTTCGAAAAGCCGCTATCGAAATCGTCAATCAATTTGATGGGGAGTTCCCCCGAGCCGTCGCCGACCTCGAACGACTTCCGGGAATTGGACGATACACAGCCGGAGCAATTCGCTCCTTTGCGTTCGACCTTCCCGCTCCGATTGTCGAAGCCAACACGCAACGGCTCTATGCGAGGCTGATCGGGCTCGACGGCGACGTGGCGAGTGCCTCAGGAAAATCCACCCTGTGGAGTTTCGCAGAGCGGTTGCAGCCGAAGAAGTCCGCCGGAAAACTCAACCAGGCGTTGATGGAACTGGGCGCCCAAGTCTGTACCGTGTCCAATCCTCGCTGTGAACAATGCCCGGTGCCAATGCATTGCCAGGCGTTCGCCACGGGGCGCCAGGAGACGATTCCGACTCGAAAAGCTCGTCCTCAACTGACACATCTCGTCGAGGCGACTTGCGCCATTCACCGCGACGATCGGTTTCTCGTTCGCTTGCGGCAGCCGGACGAGCGATGGGCCGGCCTCTGGGACTTTCCAAGATTCGAATTAAGCGCTCTCAAGTATGAAGACCGCTCGACCCAGAGGCGAATCCATAAGCTGATTCGAGAGTGCGAGGAATCGCTCCGTCAGGAGTTGGCGGTTTCCGTGACTCAAGGCGAACTGGTCCACGAGTTGAAACACGGAGTCACGCGATACGCGATCCGTTTGTTCTGTTTGACGTGGGAATTGGAGGGTCCCACCAACATCCCCGGCGACCGTTTCAGCTGGAAGACCCTCACCGAACTGGAAACGACTCCGATGCCAGTAACCGGGCGGAAGTTTGTCAGCTGGTTGAAGCGAAGAAAGAACCGCGTGCCTTGAGAACGAGTTTTCCTCGGAAACCAAAGACATCCCTGATCCCTGCGTTCCGCCGACTCTTTGGCGTGAGGCCCCTTTCCGTCCGGCATGTCGACGCCAGAACGCGGTGAGACGGAACACGCATCTGGAACCCCGCTCTCCCATAAGGGACGAGAACGATCACTTCACTGCGCGAGCACCGCTGGTTCCGAGTGAACACGATAAAAACAGACACTCCGCCGAGCGAACCCGGCGGAGTGCGGAGCAAATCGCATTCGCGATCACGATTTGAACAGGCTGAAACTACCGGAGCTGCAGACTGAAATTGGGGGTGTAGACGCCAAACTGGCTGCCATGTCCGTAGCCTCGATTGCAGGACGGATGACTTGGATAAGCCGGGTAGTTGTGATGGTGGTGGATTCCATGTGACGGGTAATAGTAGGACTGCCCGTATGTGTAGTTGCGGTTCAAATAGCCTCCGCCGTAGGGAGTCGAATAATGGCTCCCGTAGTTGTAGACCGATGGACCGCGATAGCAGTCATTATATCGGTGGTCGGCTTGCGCTTGACCTCCAACGAACAAGGCAATTCCTGTCACAGCGGCAATCATCAGCAGATGTTTCATATTCTCTCTCCAAGAAGGGTTTTCTCAATGCTCAATCCGATCGATGTGTTTGAGCGAGACAACGAGAGAGAAGTTCCTGTTCCAGAAACCGCAAAAATTGCCGAAACAACCATAACAAAAACAAAGAAAACACTTTACGACCTGAAACCCATTACGAAACACTCTGCCCGTGTGTCGTCATTTGAAGTTATTTCGCCATCGTTTTGACGGCAAACCTGGGCTGAAAAATCCACACCGCCCGGAG